>JAISEX010000197.1 GCA_031263875.1 Eubacteriales Family XIII. Incertae Sedis bacterium
GCGCGAGATACCGGTTATTGCCGACAGCTATCCCGATCCGGAAAAGGGAACGGGAGCGGTGAAGATCACACCGGCCCACGATCCGAACGACTTCGAGGTCGGCGAACGGGCGGGGCTTGACAGCGTCGTCTGTATCGGCTTCGACGCGAAGATGACAGAAACCGCGGGGAAGTACGCGGGGCTTGACCGCTTCGAATGCCGGAAAGCCTGGGTGCGCGAACTCGACGAGGCGGGCTACCTCGTGAAGACGGAGCCGGTCGTTATACCGACGGGGCGCTGTTACCGGTGCGATTCCGTGGTAGAACCGATGCTCTCGGATCAGTGGTTCGTGAGGATGAAGGAACTGGCGGCGCCCGCGAGGGAGGTGGCGGAGGACGGGAGGCTCGTTCACGTTCCCGCGCGCTTCGAGAAGACCTATCTGCATTGGCTCGAGGATATTCGCGACTGGTGCATCAGCCGGCAGCTCTGGTGGGGGCACCGGATCCCGGCGTGGTACTGCGGTGATTGCGGCGAGATAATCGTGGCGCGGACGGAACCGGACGCCTGTCCGAAGTGCGGCGGCGCGAAACTGACGCAGGACGAAGACGTGCTCGACACGTGGTTTTCGTCGGCGCTCTGGCCGTTTTCGACGCTCGGCTGGCCCGATGAAACGCCCGATTTGAAATACTTCTATCCGACGAGCGTGCTCGTAACGGGCTACGATATCATATTTTTCTGGGTCGTGCGTATGGTGTTTTCCGCCCTCGAATGCATGGGCGAAGTGCCGTTCAGCCACGTATTCGTCCACGGGCTCGTGCGCGACAGCGACGGGCGCAAGATGAGCAAGAGCCTGAACAACGGCGTCGATCCGCTCGAAATAATAGACCGTTTTGGCGCGGACGCGCTGCGCTTTATGCTGATGAATTCGAGTTCGCCCGGTAACGATATGCGCTACCTCGACGCGAAAGTCGAGTCGTCGCGGAACTTCGCGAATAAACTCTGGAACGCGTCGCGGTTCGTGATCATGAATCTCGGCGACGATGACGGGAATCTGTCAAGCGATTTGATTGACGGACTGCGTTCGTCAAGTGATTTGCTTGACGAGCCGTCGCTATGTCTGGCCGATGAGGACCGGTGGATACTCGTTCGCACGGGCGAGGCCGTTCGCGATATAACGCGCAACATGGAGAAATATGAATTCACACTCGCGACGCAGAAGATCTACGAGCTGATTTGGAACGAGTTTTGCGATTGGTATATTGAGCTGGTCAAGGACCGGCTGTATGCGGGCACGGACGACGAAAAACGCGCGGTGCGCACGGTGCTGACGGCGGTGCTGTCCGACCTTTTGCGGCTGCTTCATCCCTACATGCCGTTTATCACAGAAGAGATTTGGAGTTTCCTCGGTAAGCCGAACAAGCTGATCGCGGACCGGTGGCCCGAACCGGCGGCCGAGGTTTCCAAGGAGGACGCGGACAGCGCGGCGGAAATGGATTTCGTGATCGACGTGATACGCTGCGTCAGGAATATCCGGGCGGAAGCCGGAGCGGCCCCGTCCCGGCGGCTGACGCTTGTGGCGCGGATAACCGGAGCGGGGGACGATCCCGGCGATGCGGTCGGCCGAGTTGATTATGAGGCGGCGCTGCGGAAGCAGGACAAACTGGTCGGGAAACTTGCGGGCGTCAGCTCCGTAACGGTCATTACCGCTGCGGATAACGCGCCGGGCGACGCGATGTCCGGTCTCGTCCGCGGTGTGGAACTGTTCGTACCGCTCGACGACCTCTTGGATTACGCGGCGGAACGCGAACGGCTCGACAAAGAACGGGAACGACTCGAGGGCGAAATAAAGCGGCTTTCGGGCAAGTTATCCAATGAAGGTTTTGTAAGCAAAGCGCCCGCGAACGTCGTGGATGCGGAGCGGGGGAAACTCGCGGCGGCGCAGGACGCTCTCGAGAAGGTGGATGCGCGGACGGACGCGATTCGCGGGAAGTAGTTATACATAAAACGGTGAGCGGGAAAAACATATACGCGAAAATAGCCGAATATAATACGTTCGGCAGCAAGCTCGGACTTGAGCGCATGGCGGCGCTGTGCGAACTGCTGGGGGATCCGCAGGACGAGCTGCGGGTGATCCATGTCGCGGGGACCAACGGAAAGGGCTCCGTCTGCCGCTATATCTACGAGGTTTTGCGGGCGCTCGGCTACCGGGCCGGCTTGTACGCGTCGCCGTTTGTTACGGAATTCGGGGAGCGCATAGAGGCGGACGGCGAGATGATCACGCCGGGCGAGCTTGAACGCGTCGCTGCGGAGGTGTTTGCGGCGGCGGACAGCGTGGCGCTGACGGAGGCGGGGCAGCCGACCGAGTTTGAGGTGGTGACGGCGATGGCCTTTCTCTGGTATGCCCGAAAAAATTTAGATTTTGTGGTGCTCGAAGTTGGGCTCGGGGGGCGCGGCGATTCGACGAATGTGGTAAAAGCGCCGCTTGCGAGCGTGATAACGTCGGTTTCGCTCGACCATACGAACGTGCTCGGGACGACAGTCGCGGAAATCGCGGCGGAAAAAGCCGGGATAATCAAGGCGGGTTGCCCGGTGATATGCGGGGCGTCCGGCGAGGCTGCGAAGGTCGTCGCGCGGACGGCTTACGAGATCGGAGCGCCGCTGACGGATGCGGCGAAATATGCCGCCGATGCCGGAACGCGCGCGCGCTCGGTCTGGGACGCGATGCGCGAAGGGGGCGA
>JAISEX010000213.1 GCA_031263875.1 Eubacteriales Family XIII. Incertae Sedis bacterium
CCTCGATGTGCGAGGTACGACGGAGCTAACGTTCGCTTCGCTCTCTCCTCCGCTCGGCGTTGCCTCGCTACGCTGTCCTGTTTTGCATTGCGGCTAAAGCCGCGTAAAACAGGCGAAGCTCCTGTACCTCTGCCGAAGCCGCGTAAAACAGGCAACGCAGTCTGCCGAGAGGGGGCAGAGCCCCCTACGGGGAGCCGGAGCGAACGAAGTGAGCGCAGGCGACGCGCAAGGGATAGGAGGGGTGCGGTAGCAGCCACGAAGTGGCCGGAGCAAACGCGGAGCCCCGAATAGCCCGGTGGGGCTGTTTCCGCGCTGTTTTAAACGCATTTATTGTTAAAAATTTAACAATATGGTCGCTCCATCTCCTTCAGGACAGCCCCATGCGCCCGCACTATTTACAGCGGTTGCTCCAGTCCTTTGACCGGGGGGATTGCGGATCACACTCGCTGCGCCCACTGGCCGCGGGTGACAAACAAAAAAACATTTCCGCGGGGCGCGTTTGTCTGCGTTTTTGCGTTGTAATAATGTGGTGGCTACGGTATAATGCATAGGGAATGGAATCCCATCGTAACTATTAGCAAAGGAAGGTTTGTCTATGAAAGGTTATACGAGCGATAAGATCAGGAATGTCGTGCTGCTTGGGCACGGTTCGAGCGGTAAGACGACTGTTGTGGAAGCGGCTTTGGCGGCGACGGGCGTGATTAGCAGGATGGGCCGGGTCGAGGACGGGAATACCGTGTCCGACTACGAGAAAACGGAGATAGACAAGGGGTATTCGATTGCCCTGACCGTCGTGCCCGTCGAGTATAACAAGCATAAGATAAACTTTTTGGATACGCCGGGCTTTTTCGATTTTGCGGGAGAGGTTTCGTCGGCGGTGCGCGCGGCGGAGGCGGCGGTGATTCTCGTCGACGCGTCGGCGGGCGTGCAGGTCGGGACGGAAAAGGCGTGGAACGCGGCCAAGGCTGCGGGTCTGCCGCGGCTGTTCCTTATCAATAAAACGGACAAGGAGAACGTCGATATCCCGCAGGTGGTGGCGGATCTAAAGGCGAAGTTCGGGACGTCGGTCGCCGAGCCGAGCGATAAGGAGGCGCTGATGGAGGCCGTTGCGGAAACGGACGAGGAGCTGCTCGAAAAGTTCTTCGACGCGGGCGAGCTTTCGGACGACGAGCTGACGAAGGGGCTCGCGACGGGCATCAAGTCGGGCGACATCTCGCTTATCTATACGGCGAGCGCTCTCAAGCAGGAGGGCATTACGGATTTCCTTGACGTTATCCTGAAATACCTGCCGGCTCCGACGGACCGGGCGCCCTATGCGGCGGAAAACGGCTCCGGCGAGACGGTAGAGGTGATCTGCGGCGACGGTCCGGTGGCGGCGTTCGTGTTCAAGTCCGTCGTCAATAAAACGACGGGCAAGATTTCGTATATGAAGGTGCTGCGCGGAACGGTGCGTCCGGGCGGCGAGATACTCAACGTGAATCAGGAAAAACCCGAAAAGCTCAGCTCGATATTCTTCGCGCGCGGCAAGACGCAGTCGGAAGCGCCGGAAGTGGCGTCGGGCGATATTTTCGCGGCGACGAAGCTCGCGGATACACATACGGGCAACACGCTTGCCGATAAGGGGAACGCTGTCAAGTTCCCGGCGATAGATTTCCCACCGCCGTCGCTCTTCCTCGCGGTGGAGCCCAAGGCGAAGGGCGAAGAAGAAAAAATCAGCGGCGGTTTGCACAAACTTCACGAGGAGGATCCGTCGTTCTCGGTCGAGCGCAATTCCGAAACGGCTCAGACGCTGCTCGGCGGTCAGGGCGAGATACAGATCAGCATTATCACGGCGAAGCTGAAGGAGCTGAACAACGTCGACGTCGATCTCGTCGATCCGAAAGTGCCGTACCGCGAAACCATCAAGGGGTCTTCGGACGTGCAGGGCAAACACAAGAAGCAGTCGGGCGGCGCGGGTCAATACGGCGACGTGCATATCCGCTTTTCACCGACGAGCGAGGATTTTGAGTTTACGGAGAAACTGTTCGGCGGTTCCGTGCCGAAGCAGTACGTGCCGGCGGTCGAGAAGGGGCTGCGCGAATCTCTGGGCAAGGGCCCGCTTTCCGGTTCGCGCGTAACGGGCATCAGGGCGGAGCTGTACGACGGCTCGTATCACGACGTCGATTCAAACGAAATGGCGTTTAAGATCGCGGCGTCGCTCGCGTTCAAAAAGGGGCTGGAGGAAGCGAAACCGATTCTGCTCGAGCCCGTGATGCATGTGGAGATTTTGGTCCCGGACGAGTATATGGGCGACGTTATGGGCGATATGAACAAGCGCCGCGGCAAGATCATCGGCACCGAGCCCCAGACGGGCGGCGGCGTAAAGGTCATCGCGGAGGCGCCTCAGGCGGAGATGTTCAAGTACGCGATCAACCTGCGTTCGATGACGCAGGCGCGCGGCAGCTTCACGATGACGTTCGAGCGTTACGAGGAAGTTCCGGCGCAAATTTCGCAGAAGATAATCGCCAATTACAAGTCCGCGCACGAGAGTGAATAAACGTCCGAATTGTCGGAATATAACTACTTTATTCAATAAAAAAATAATCCGTCGTTTTCGCTTGAAACGGCGGGTTATTCTTGATATTATCGTAGGGTAATGGGCGCTATACGAATCCGGTTCACAGAAGCGGATTTTCCCCAGAACTTCGGCAAATTTCAAGCACATACCACCAGTATGCACTTAAAATTCTGCCTGTGTTCTGAGAAAAATCTGTCTTCTGTAAACTCTGCGACCTGATAATGGTGTTATTTCAGCGCAGACGAGGCAGCAGGACGAAGGCGTACCGGCGGTACGGCGAGGACGATACGGTAGAGTGCCACGGGCTGAAGCCCTGCACTCCTCGATGTTCGAGGTACGACGGAGCTAAAGCTCCTGTACCTCTGACAACGAAGTGTTCGCTGAAATACCGCCATTACAGGCGGGTTCGTATAACGCCCTTTACCCTGTGGATAAGTTTCGTTTTTTCAGAGGCGGAACAGCAAAATTAAGGAGGACATTATGTGTGAAAATTGCGGCCTTACGGCTGCCGTGAACGATGCGGATTTCAAGGAACTCGCACCGGTTATTGAGAAGTACGGGAATGTGAAAGGAAGTCTCATCTCCGTTCTGCAGCAGGCTCAGGATATCTACGGGTATCTCTCGTTGGCTACTATCAATTATATTTCCGCGAAGACGGGGATCGCCCCCGCGAAGATCTATGGAGTGGCCACTTTTTATACGCAATTTCGGCTCGAACCGATCGGTGAATATCTCATCATGCTCTGCAAGGGCACGGCCTGCCACGTCAACGGCGCGGCCCTTATAGAGGAAGCCATTACCGACCATCTCGGCATCGGGGACGGCGAAACGACGGAGGACGACAAATTCACGCTGAATAACGTCGCGTGCCTCGGTTGCTGTTCGCTCGCGCCCGTCATGATGGTCAAAGGGCCCGATGGCGAGGAGACATTCGGAAACCTGACGAAGGAGTCCGTCGTAAAAGCGATTGATAGCATCAAGGCGAGAGCATAGGAGGTAGAGATAATGAAGATTGTTGTAGGACAAGGCAGTTGCGGAATAGCTTCCGGGGCGCGCAAAACCTCCGAAGAACTCGCGAATCAGGTTAAGGTCGGCGGTTTTAAGGACGTGCGGATAGAGAAGGCGGGGTGCGTCGGTAACTGCTATCTCGAGCCGATCGTCGATGTGTATGATGATAATGAAACGCTGACGGCGCGCTATGTCAAGGTGCAGCCGGAGCATGTAACGGAGATCGTCGAATCGCATATACGCGGCGGCAAGGTCGCGGAGAATCTGCTGATCAGCGATACCGATGAGAAGTTTTTGTCGAACCAGAAGCGCATCGTGTTGAGAAACGCGGGCGTTATCAATCCCGAGGAGATCGACGAGTATATCACCGCGGGCGGATACGAGGGGCTGAAAAAAGTCCTGACGGCTCTGTCGCCCGACGACGTTATTGAGGAAATCAAGGTTTCGGGTCTGCGCGGCCGCGGCGGTGCGGGTTTCCCGACGTGGTTCAAATGGAACGCGGCAAAGGCAAATCGCGGCGCGAATAAATATATGGTCTGTAACGCGGACGAGGGCGACCCGGGCGCGTTTATGGATCGTTCGGTTCTGGAAGGCGACCCGCATTCGCTGCTTGAGGGAATGGCGATCGGCGGTTACGCGATGGGCGCGACCGAGGGCGTCATCTATGTGCGCGCGGAATATCCGCTCGCGATCCAGCGTCTTGAAATAGCGATAGGCCAGGCGAGGGAAAAGGGTTTCCTCGGCAAGAATATCTTCGGCTCGTCGTTCAGTTTCGATATCAGGATCAAGGCCGGCGCGGGCGCGTTTGTATGCGGTGAGGAAACGGCTCTGATCGCTTCGCTCGAGGGCGAGCGCGGAATGCCGCGGCTGAAGCCCCCGTTCCCGGCGGAAAAGGGTTACTGGCAGCAGCCGACGAATATCAATAACGTCGAAACATTCGCAAACGTGCCGTGGATCATTACGGCCGGAGGCGCGGCGTTCGCCGCGCTCGGCACCGGCAAGTCTACCGGCACGAAGGTTTTCGCCTTGGCGGGCAAGATAAAGAAGGGCGGTCTGGTGGAGGTGCCGATGGGCCTCCCGCTCAAGGACGTCATCTTCGGCATCGGCGACGGCATCAAGAAGGACAAGCAGTTCAAGGCGGTGCAGATGGGCGGCCCATCCGGTGGCTGTATCCCCGCCTCGCTGATCGACACTCCCGTCGATTACGAAAACATCACGAAGACCGGAGCCATCGTCGGATCCGGCGGTATGATCGTTATGGACGAGGATACCTGCATGGTCGATATGGCCCGCTACTTCCTCGATTTTACGCGCAAGGAATCCTGCGGCAAGTGCAACTATTGCCGCCTCGGTACCAAGCGCATGCTTGAGATTCTCGAGCGCATTACGGAAGGCAAGGGCGAAGAAGGCGACATCGAATTGCTCGAGGAACTCGCCGTGAAGGTCAAGGACGGCTCCATGTGCGGCCTCGGCCAGACGGCGCCGAACCCCGTGCTGACGACGATCCGCTATTTCCGCAACGAGTACGAGGATCATATCAAGAACAAGCGCTGCACGGCCCATTACTGCAAGGCGCTTATCACGTTTACGATCACGGATAAGTGCACGGGCTGCACGCTCTGCTCGCGGAAGTGCCCCACGGGTGCGATTACAGGCGAGCGCAAGGCGCAGCATGTTATCGACCAAGAGAAATGCATCAAGTGCGGGCGCTGCGAAGAAGCCTGCAATTTCAGCGCGATACTCAGAGATTAATCACGGGAAGGAGTGAATGATACTATGAAAAAGTTTAACCTCAACATAGACGGCATCGAAGTCACCGGCCTCCCCGGTCAGACGATTCTCGAAGTCGCGAAAGAAAACGGAATCAATATACCGACGCTCTGTTACGACGAGCGCACCGAAATTTACGGCGCGTGCGGCATCTGCGTCGTGGAAGTCGAGAACAATCCGAAGCTCGTCAAGGCTTGCGCCACGACGATAGCTCCGGGCATGGTCGTGCGGACGAATACGGAACGCGTTATCGAGTCGCGCAAGACGAATCTTGAACTGCTGCTTTCGAACCACGTCGGCGACTGCCGGCCGCCTTGCGTCAAGGCATGTCCGGCCGAAACGGATTGCCAGGGCTATGTGGGCCTCGTCGCGAACGGCGAATACGGCGAAGCTCTGAAACTGGTCCGGGATCATATCCCGTTGCCCTCGTCGATCGGCCGCGTCTGTCCGCACCCCTGCGAGGATAATTGCCGCAGGCGTCTGGTGGACGAACCCGTCGGCATCGCGTGGATAAAGCGTTTCGCGGGCGACCTCGACATCGCGAGCGGCGACCCCTATCTTCCGGAGATAGCCGATGAAACGGACAAGTCCGTGGCCATTATCGGCGGCGGCCCCTTCGGGCTTTCGCTCGCCTATTTCCTCCGGCAGCGCGGTCACGCGATCACGGTTTACGAAGCTATGCCCAAAGCGGGCGGCATGCTGCGTTACGGCATTCCGGAATACCGGCTGCCCAACGAAGTGCTCGATAACGAAATCGCCGTCTTTGAAGCGATGGGCATCGAGATCATTACGAATACGAAGGTCGGCGAGGAAATATCCTTCGCGACCATCGAGAA
>JAISEX010000262.1 GCA_031263875.1 Eubacteriales Family XIII. Incertae Sedis bacterium
GGCCGCGTTCATTTTTCATCCGACGCGGACAAGGTCTATTACGAAGGCTATCTGGACAACGCCGAGATTCCGTGGGATTTTTCCGTAAAATTTTTTCTCGACGGCAAGGAATACGCCGCCGGTGACATTGCGGGAAAGAGCGGCGCGCTTACGATCCGCCTCTCCGTGAAGCAAAACGAGAACTGCGGCGGCAGCTTCTTTCACGATTACGCCTTACAGGTGACTGCGCGGCTCGATACGGAAACCTGCGAAAACATCGCGGCGGACGGGGCGACCACCGCATATGTCGGCAAGGACAAGCAGCTTTCCTACATCGTGCTGCCGGGTAATGAAAAAGAGTTTGTGGTTACCTCGGACGTGAAGAATTTCGCGATGGGACCCATCAGCATAGACGGCATTAAAATGAATTTAGCCGTCGATTTTGATAATACGAAACTGCTCGATAAAGTGCGGCAGATCCAAGACGCGGCGGCCAAACTGGATAACGGCGCCGGCTGGATCAGCGCGGGCGCGGCAACGCTGAAAGGCGGCGCAGATGCTTTTACCGACGGAACGCGCAGCCTGAAAGGCGGCGCTTCCGCGTTGGACAGCGGCATTGCCGATCTCAAAAAAGGCATTTTGGATATGCAGGAAGGGATAACCACGCTGAACAGCCGCTCCGCCGTTTTGACGGGCGGCAGCGCGCGGATCAAGTCGGCGCTCGGGCAGATCAATGCCGCGCTTTCCTCCGTTTCGGCGTCCGCCGGCGATTTGACGCAGCTCGTGAGCGCTTCCTCAAAAATCAAAACCGGAATAAATTCACTGACCGACGGGCTCGAATCGCTGAAAAGCAGCGTGAGTTACGCGCAGTATCAAGCGCTTCTGAAGCAAAACGGCCTCGATCTGTCCGCGTTGGCGGCGCAGAACACGCAGGCGGCGGCAGGGATCCAAGCGCAGACCGGCGCTCTTGACGCGTTGATCGGTCAGGCGCAAACGGCGGGTGACACCGCGTCGGCTCAGGCGCTGACGAAGATAAAGCAGCAGATGACGCAGGTTGGCCAGTTGCTTCAGGGCGACAGCCAGGCGCTGTCCGGCGTGGACGCGTTTAATAAAAATTATTTCAGCAAGGTGAACGGCAGCATTGCGCAATTATACGCGGGAGCTTCGGCGCTCAATGATAATTACGCCGCGTTTCACGGCACGGTAAGCGATTTTGTGGATACCCTGAGCGGGCTGGCGGCAAATGTTTCCGGGCTCGCCTCGGCAATAGGCACGCTGAGCGCGGAATACG
Source organism: Eubacteriales Family XIII. Incertae Sedis bacterium (assembly GCA_031263875.1). Classification (GTDB taxonomy): domain Bacteria; phylum Bacillota; class Clostridia; order Peptostreptococcales; family Anaerovoracaceae; genus JAITEX01. Next base: position 1,271 of record JAISEX010000262.1, read on the forward strand.
ACGCGCTGGACACGGGCATTGCGAAGTATACGGGCGGCGTATCGGCGATCGCGGACGGCTATTCGGCGATGGTGACGGGCATCTCGTCGTTGGCCGAGGGAAGCAGGGAATTGGTGAACGGCGCTTCCGCCGTCCACCGCGCGTCTGTGGACATGACGGGCGGCATCACGCGGCTTTTGGGCGGCATTACGCAACTTCAGGGCGGCACGAGCGAATTTCGCGGACGGACGGATGGCATGGATACCGAAATTACGAGCGAGATCGACGCGGCGGTCGCGTCCATGACCGGCAGCGGCGGTAAAATCACCTCCTTCGCTTCGGCGCAAAACGAGAATGTCACCTCCGTCCAATTCGTCATTAAAACGGAGGTCGTCGAAGTTCCCGCCAAGGTGAAAGAAACCGCCGTGCAGGAGGAACCGCCGACGCTATGGCAGAAGTTTGTGCGGCTGTTTAAACGGTAGGGGACGGGAAAGGATATTCTGCCCGGCGCTCGATCCGTTTGCCCGAAAACTTTATGCCAGAAATATGCTAGAATACTCCCATGTTTACCGCAATGACAATACGCTATGTGCAAGATATCGAAGCGTCGAAGCGCTTCTATGAGAATCTCGGATTGGCATTCGACGAGGCGGCGAGTTTTCCGGTGTGGGCGCAGTTCAACGCCGACGCCGGCGCGCTCGGTCTGCACGACGTTGCCGCGTCAAAGGGCAAGGCTCCCGGCTCCGCGGAATTGGCGCTCGCCACGGACGAACGCCTCGAAGCGATTGCCACGCGTCTGGACGCGAAGGGCTTTCCGTATGAGATTTTCGGCGAAGACTTCGGGCGGAGCCTGCGCGTTGTTGACCCCGACGGCGTCACCGTGCAAATCCAGGAAATCGATTACGCGCTCGCGAAAAGCAATAGCAAATAATCAGCTTCATATTTTTTCGATCGAGAGCCTCCGGGCGCATGGGGCACTCAAAAATAAGAGGCTGTTTTTGTGTATGCTTGAGCGTAGAATATTAGTGACAAAATTATTTTGAGTGCCCCACCGGGCTATCCGCTGCAATTCCTCGGTCGCCTGTTTCACAAAACTGCGCAGTAGAGTAAAAGCGAGCAGTGAAGCGAGCGAAATAGACGAATATTTCGATAGGCGGCCTGCGGGATTTACGCTACTATCCCTTGCGCGGGACATATGCGACATTTCGTGCCGCCCGCGGAGAAGCCTCTCACTTGCGGCTGGGGTCGCAATAAAAAACTCCCTGACGGGAGTTTTTCTCGTGGAGCTGCCCAGCGGACTCGAACCGCCTCCTGTCACTCGCATACGCTCGTTCCCCGTAGGGAGCTCTGCCCCCTCCCGGCGGACTGCGTCGCCTTAGGCTCCTCCGTCCTGTCACCCCCGGAGCGGTGATCCACAGCTCGCTTCGCTCACCGTTCAATGCGGGGAGGAATCCTCCCCGCGCCCCTCCGTCGTCGGTTTGCGCCAATTGAATATCAAAAAAGCCCCATACGGAGCTTTTCTCGTGGAGCTGCCCAGCGGACTCGAACCGCCGACTTCCTCCTTACCAAGGAGGTACTCTACCGACTGAGTTAGGGCAGCGCGAAAAACTTCATGGCTTTATGCACCGTTCATTATTGTACTATACGGCATTGCAAAATGTCAACAGG
>JAISEX010000278.1 GCA_031263875.1 Eubacteriales Family XIII. Incertae Sedis bacterium
CCGCCTTGGCGTAAATCACGCGTCGATTCCGGTCAACGCGCCGAAGTGCCCCGTTCATTCGTATCACCGGGACGGGCAGATGCGCGTCGACGGCAACTACGGCGCCACGGTTTCGTACCAGCCGAATATGTACGACGAGTGGGCGGACAGCAAGGATACGGCGGAGCCGCCGCTTGAGCTTCAGGGGGCTCTGGACAATTACGAGCCGAAGGACGACCAAACAGACGACTGTTTCTATCAGGCGGGCGACCTTTACCGCCTTATGGCCGCCGATAAAAAAGACCTGCTGATCGAAAACACCGCGCGCAACATCGAGTCCTGCACGGATAATATCAAGTACCGCCACGCGGCGCATTGCTACCTCGCGGATCCCGATTACGGCGAGAAAATCACGAAGGCGATGGGGCTCGATACGGAGAAAGCCGTCGCGTTCTCGAAGCTGTCCCACGACGAGCTGATGGACGCCACAAGCGCGGCAAACTGGAAGTAGGTCGCCGTGATTTTAAGCATTAATCGTAGATAGACGATATAAGAGAAATGCTTGTAAAAAGCCGCTTCGGATCACTCCGGGGCGGCTTTTTCGCTGCGCATAACCATCGTCAAGTTCCACAGCGTGACTGCGCCACAAGGCGGCGGAACGGCAAATATGATAGTATATGGATAGAGAGGTTTTTGTATGGAAAGGCGCAGAAAAAAACGATATAGGTTCACAAAGCGGTTTCGGAATATCTGCATTTTTCTTTTCGCCGCACTGTTTCTTTTCGTCGGATGGCGTGTTCTCGAAGCGAAAAATGTTTCTCATCCCAATTCCGCGAATCCGAATACCGCAAATCAATCGGCCATCAGTGTTCCTGACGGCTATAAGACGGTGACCATGACGAAAAGCGACGTCCACACGGGAAATCTGATTCTCGTCAATCCGGAATACGCCTATCAAGTTAATGAAAACGATGATTTGGAGAGCATTTATAGCAACAAAAATAGCGCCTATAAGGTAAAAGACACGAATGTGCTGCTCAATAAAAATGTCATCACGAATCTCAACGACATGATGGCTGAATTTGGCCGGATAAAATCCAACTATTCCGTTAATATCGTAAGCGGTTATAGAACAGAAGAGAAGCAGCAGCGCCTTCTTGATGATGAAATAGCAAACAACGGCGAAACCGAGGCCGCAACATGGGTCGCCAAGCCCGGTTTCAGCGAACATCACTCCGGGTTGGCGTTTGATTTGGGGTTGTACTTTAACGATGGGACAAGCGCCTTGTTTGACGGATCGGATGTATATGCGTGGATTCCGGAAAACTGTTGGAAATACGGTTTCGTTGTGCGTTATCCCGAAAGCAAGAAAGCCATCACGAAGATATCTTATGAGCCGTGGCATCTGAGGTATGTGGGCGCCCCGCACGCCTATATAATGAACGAAAACGGCTTTTGCTTTGAGGAATACATCGATTTTATCCGTGATTACCCCTTTGACGGGGAACATTTGGCGGTTACGGCGAACGATAAGAACTATAAAATTTATTTTACCGCGGAAACGGACGTCCCCGTACCCGAAAAGGGGGACTTTGAAATTTCGGGGAACAATGTGGACGGGTTTATCGTTACTGTTGAGGAATAAAAGCTGCGCGGTCGATTTAGTTTGGGCGCATGGGGCAGTCCGCAAAGAAATGAGATGATTTAATTGTTAAAACTTTAACAATTTGGCGCTTTAAACACGGTAGGACTGCCCCACCGGGCTTTCCGGGGCTCCGCTTCGCCTGTTTTACGCGGCTTCAGCCGCAAAGTAAAACAGGACAGCGAAGCGAGGCGAAGCCGAGCGGAGGAGTGAGAGCGGAGGAGTGAGCGCAGCGAACGTTGCTCCGGCCGCTTCGCGGCTGCTGCGCACCCCTCCTATCCCGTGCGCGGGAAACGCGAGAAAAAACCCAACATGCCCCTCCTTCCTCTGGCGAACCCGTCTACCGCACACGCCACGCAAGAAACGAGAAGAAACCCGGCGCACGCGCCCTTTCCCCGCCGTCCCCACATTCCAGCAAAATTTAAAACACAAGCCTCTGCGGTTACCCAACGTTATTCCTCATACCAACTAATGCAGCCCGGATAAAAACTCGAAATCAAGAAATCCCGTTCCGCTTCAATATCCGCGCCCTCGCCGATAACCGTATACATAAGGAGATAATACGGCCGGTACTCCGTCCGCACAAAATACATCGTTCCGGCCACCGCGTCGTTACCGCGAAGCGAATAATTGCCCGATACGAAGTATATTATTTCGTCATCATCAGCTCCCATTTGCATCAACGTGGTGGTATCCGGCGCTATTTCAAAGTCAAAATCATCTATCTGGATCATATCCGGTCCGACCTGATACGGCCCGTCCGAAAGGCTCATCGCTGCGCTTGCAAAGGTGTTTTGCAAAAAAGCTTGTGTTCCTTCCGAATCAAAGACTCCTTCGGTCAGATCTGTGCCCTTTTGGGACACGCCAGCATACTCATATCCCTCGAATCCGCCCAGTACGTAAAGCGCCGAGCTGTCGCTCTCGTTAATATAGCTGCCATAGCCGCGGTATCCCAGCGGCGGTTCCGTATCATAAAACTCCGACCAGCCATTCAGCGTCACATCAACGATCGAATCGGAGTACACTGTGTCTTCAATCCACTCGATTTCATCCCAATCCTGCTCGTATTCATCGTAATAAGTATCGCCGCACGACACGACGCCGAGCGGGACAATCGAAACAAGGATCGCGATAACCGCCACAACGATAGCGATAACGTTGACCGGTTTGGGCGCGCTTTTTTGCTCGTCCTGCCCGCCATGCGGCGTGTCCGGCCCGCCGGGTATGCTCTGCACCTGCTGATTCTGCGACGCGCGAGGAGAGTTCTTCTCAGTGAAAAAATCCCTTTCCATCGATTCGCCGAAATCAGCTATCCTCTGCGCGGCATTTTTAATGGTCCCGGTAGCGCGCGAACTGCCGCTCTCGTAAAAATCATCGAATATCTGCTTTGCCGAGGGAGCTTTTGCCGGTGCGGGCGAACTGCCGCTCTGTAATTTATTGCGGTATGCGCGGCGATTGCCGGTGGCCTGCCCGTACAGACTGCCGCCGGATTTCTTTATATCATGCCCGCATTGCGAGCAAAACCGCGTATTATCACCGACATAGGCGCCGCATTTCGGACAATTCATTGCTTAGTGTGCCTCTTTCCGCTCCGAAGATATAATGTACAAGCAAAACTTTCTCATTTTAGCCGCAGAAACACATTCACGCGAAAACGCTTCGCCATGCCATAACCATCTTATTCCCGCGCAAAGCAAAACATTCGCTTCGCCCCACGCAGAATGCGTAACGTTTTTCCGTTAATTTTTGGGCGTCGCCGCCGCTCCATCCGCCAGTTTGGGCGGTTTGTTTCCCGACGCGGAGCCGCCGCTGATCGGCGAGATAACCTCCGCAAGCGATGACGCGAGTCCCGCAAGCCCCTGGATATTCGACGGGATAATGATCTTCGTCGCCCTGCCGTCAGCCGCTTTCTCGAACGTTTCGAGGCTTTTGAGCGTCAACACCGGGTCGGACGGATTCGATTCGACGAGCATACGGATGCCGTCCGCCGTCGCCCGCTGAACGAGCAATATCGCTTCGGATTCACCCGTCGCTTCGAGTATCTGCATTTCCTTCGTCGCTTCCGCCTCGAGTATCTTGGCGGTTTTCTTGGCTTCGGCGTCGAGTATACGCGCCTGCTTATTACCTTCCGCAATCAGCACCGCCGACTTCTTTTCGCCCTCGGCGCGGAGTATGGATTCGCGGCGTTCACGTTCCGCGCGCATCTGTTTCTCCATCGCGGTCTGGATATCCGCAGGCGGAGTGATGTTCTTCACCTCGACGCGGTTTATCTTCACGCCCCACGCGTCCGTCGCCTCGTCGAGCACCTCGCGCATCCGCGCGTTGATATGCTCGCGCGACGTGAGCGATTCGTCGAGCTCGAGGTCGCCGATAATATTCCTGAGCGTCGTCGCCGTCAGGTTCTCTATCGCCGCCATCGGATATTCCACCCCATAGGTATAGAGTTTCGGATCCGTTACCTGAAAATAGATGACCGTATCGATCTCTATCGTCACATTATCTTTCGTAATAACGGGCTGCGGCGGGAAATCGAGAACGTTCTCCTTCAGCGACACCCTGTTCGCGATGCGGTCGATAACCGGAATTTTGAAATGCAGTCCGACCTGCCACGTCCCGTTATACGCGCCGAGCCGCTCGATGACGAAGGCCCGCGCCTGCGGCACCACGCGTATATTCCGGATAATGAGAATAATCACCACCAATACAATAATGGCTACTGTTATAATAGTTGCATAATCTATTCCTTTGTCCATGTTTACCTCCTGTTTTGCTTCACGTGCCGCTATTGCTTTGTCTTGACGATAAGTTTCACGCCTTCGACTCGTATAATTTCCACCTGCTCGCCCTCGGCCGCCTCAAATTTCGGTTCCTCGCCGATTGCCGTCCAAATAATGCCGTTTACTTTAACAAGCCCGCTGCCGAACGCGCGGATCGGTTCCGTTACGAGTCCCAATTGGCCCTCGATCGCCTCGACATTGTTCTTCTCCCTGCCAACTTTCAGGTGTTTTACGAGCACCGGGCGCGTAAATATCAGCAGAATAACGCTGACCACAACGAAAACTATCAGTTGTATCAACAGGTTTTCGCTTATGACCGCGGTAATCGCGGACGCCACCGCGCCGCACGTAAACCAAATCGTTACCATGCTGAAAGTCAGTCCTTCCGCTACCGCAAATACAACGGCAAGAATCACCCACGTTATTACCATATGATCTATGAGATACTCTATCATGCGCTCGCCTCACTTTCTATCGCAATTATACCATGTTCGGCAGGGGTATATGTTATTAAATATAAGTTCTTCCCTGTTGTAGCGCCCCGGTAATGAAGAGGAGGAAGCCGCGTCGATACGTTTTTTTGCGACGCAGAGAATCTTATTATCTACATTGTTGTATTTTTCTGAAAAACTTATGGTATAATATAGTCGTCATAAATAATATTATGAAAATGAATGCAGCGATAATATGAACGTCAATTTTGCGGTTATGAAAATCACACGCGAAAAGAAAGAGCGGAGGTAAAAAACATCATGGAAGACATTATAAAAGCGGAACAAATCGAAGACAAAATCCTTGATCTGCGCGGACAACAAGCGCTCCTTGACAGCGACATCGCGCGATTTTACGGCGTGGAAACGCGTGAAATAAATCAGGCCATTCGAAATAATCCGGAAAAGTTTCCGGAAGGGTATATTATCGAAGTTTCAAAATCCGAATTTGAAATTTTGCGATCAAATTTTTTGATCGCAAACGCTTCGAAAACAAGAGTCCTGCCAAAAGCCTTTACCGAGCGGGGTCTTTACATGTTGGCAACGATTCTGAAAGGCCCGCGGGCGACACAAACTACGCTCGCGATCGTGGATACGTTCGCTAAAATCCGTGAATTGTCGCGTATTTTGAACCAATTACCCGATGCGGGCGAGGCCGATAAACAGCGGACGTTGGCCACACGCAGCAGTGAGATCATGGCGGCAATACTCGACGACAATATGGAAGTCAAAGAAACCGAAACCTCTGTCGAAGTCAATTTCGCCGTGGTGAAAGTTAAGCGTACGGTCAAATGCGGGAAGAAGGAATAGAGGTGGAAACATCATGGAAGACATTATAAAAGCAGAACAGATCGAAGACAAGATCCTTGATTTGCGCGGACAGCAAGCGCTCCTTGACAGCGACGTCGCGCGGTTTTACGGCGTGGAAACCAAACGCGTCAACGAAGCGGTCAAAAATAATCCCGACAAATTTCCCGAGGGGTATTTGATTTTGCTTAGTGAACATGAAAGGAATCAACTGGTCGAAAATTTCGACCGGTTCAATAATTTGAAGCATTCGTCAGCTAAACCCACCGCTTTTACCGAGCGCGGTCTGTACATGCTGGCAACGATTCTGAAAGGCCCGCGGGCGACACAACCCACGCTCGCGATCGTAGCTACGTTCGCTAAAATCCGTGAATTGTCGCGTATTTTGAACCAATTACCCGATGCGGGCGAGACCGATAAACAGCGGACGTTGGCCACACGCAGCAGTGAGATCATGGCGGCAATACTCGACGACAACATGGAAGTCAAAGAAACCGAAACCTCCGTCGAAGTTAATTTCGCCGTGGTGAAAGTTAAGCGTACGGTCAAATGCGGGAAGAAGGAATAGAGGTGGAAACATCATGGAAGACATTATAAAAGCGGAACAAATCGAAGACAAAATCCTTGATTTGCGCGGACAGCAAGCGCTGCCGCGCTTTCCGTAGGGGGCTTTTGCTCCCTCCCGGCCTGTTTTACACCGCTTCGCTGCACTAAAGCCCCCAGTCAATCCCGCGATTTGAATAAAAAGTCTTTGATTTTTTATCTATTGAAAAAAATATTCTTTTAATATATTATATACACAGGGATTAAAAAACACATATCATACCAGAAGGTTTCGAGCAATCCTATTACGCTTCTTCACAAATATTTGTGGGTAAGGTAAAGGGTCTTGCGTTGAGAAATCAATGACGTACAACATTTATTGTGCGTATTGCAAAAAGTTTTCTTTGGTGCAATAAATGTATGGGGGTTAAAAAATATGTTATATATCGAAAAGTTTGAACGATTTAAACGCATTCTGTTACGCTCTTTCACGATGCCTGCGCGTCATGTTAAGAGGCGTTCTCGGAAAAAAACGACATGAAAATACCTCTGCAGTTCTTGTAAAAAAGGTTTTCTTTTTGCGCGCTATTTATGGGTAAAGAGGCCCGCAAGAACCGGCGCCTGTGTTTCACGACACCTCGTTCCGGGGCACATTTTCCTCATAAATAATGGCATAAAGAACTATTTGCATAGCTGCGCGCGACCGGTATTCCGGGCGCTTTTGTTGCAATCGGTATCGGGGGATATTTCGGTGGGGAATATTCGGAATAGGCCGGACGCAAAAGACATAGTTTCAGCGGGAAACAAGAGGGGTAAAAGTGAAACGGATAAGCCTTGATGGAAAGCATGGCGTTTTCAACGCAACAATACGGCTGCCGCGCATGAAAATAACGCGGCGGAAGGTGATGGCTGTCGTGCTGACGGCGGCCTTGTTGTTGACTTTTGTCCGGGCAGGCGGCACTCACGCGGAAGAGGATTCGGCTCTCGTTTCCGAATATGCGCGGATCGACGAAACCGGGCGCGGTTTATCAGCAGAACAAACGGAAGAAACGCCCGCGGAAGAATCGGCGGAAGTTACTTCGGACACGCCTGCCGAAAATCGGGACGATGGCATGTCCGGCGAGTCTGCGAAAGTACCGGAAGTATCGGAAACGCCCTCCGCGGCACCCTCACAGCCGGAACATGATTCAGTTTCTCCGCGCAGTTCCAACGATTCCGCAGATGAAAATATCGCTCGCGAGAGAGTTGCGGACCAGATACTCAACCTGAACAGCTTGCATGTCGGGGATTTCGGTACCGGCTATGAGGTTACCGGCGATGAAACCGCTCAGACACTGGTCTTTACTGCCGAGGCGACGGGCAACGAATACACCATTACGCAGGACGACAACTATCACGATTTCGGCCAGGTCATCGTTCGGGCCGGTGTAACGACCGCCATTGCCATTGACGGCATCAGCTTAGTGAACCCCACTAACGACGCGAGTCCCTTTGCCCTTGAGGGAACCGCACAGGTGACCCTGATTCTCAAGAATGAGAACACTTTGAGAAAGACGGCGCCGGGAACTTCGGACAATAACGCCGCTTTAAACGTACCTCCGGGCGCTGCCATCACCATCTCTGGCGACGGCAGGCTGATTGCGCAGGGCGATTTGGAGAGCGCGGGTATTGGCGGCGGTCATAACGAGGCCGCCGGCACTATCACCATCAGCGGCGGCACGGTGAATGCTGTGGGCGGTTCCAATGGCGCGGGAATCGGCGGGGGCAACCGTGGCGCTTCCGGCACTATCACGATCAACGGCACGGCGGAAGTCATCGCGAGAGGCGGTTCTGGGGGCGCGGGCATTGGAGCGGGCGGCAACGCGGACACGGGCGCCGGCGCCATTACCATTACCGGTGACGCCATTGTCACCGCCACCGGCAGCGGCGGCAGCGCGGGCCTTGGCTTCGGAGCCCGAAACCAAGGCGCTGACGTTATCCTCAGCATCGACGGTGAAGCTCAGGTGAAAGCCTATGCTTTCAATGTAAGCACGGTTTGTCCGGCGATTCAGGCCACTGTTTACAACGGATCGGCTTTCCTTGTCAACGCAAGGCTCAATGTTGGCGTTACCAGAGAAACGGCTCTCCGGGTTTCCGGTACCGGCGAGAAACAGAATCTGACGCTCCCGACGGGCTGCGCCAACTTCGCCTACACGACGGGCAGTTCGCCGCAGACCGGCCGGGTCACGGCCTTTGTCAACGGCACACCCTCCGGCCAGGTGGTTCTCGTCAGCAACGATTCAACGGAAATCATATCGGTGAACACCGATGCGGGAATAAAAGCGGGAATAGCGGTGAAGATCAAATCGATTATCGGCATCGATTTGAGCGACAGCACGCTCCGAAGCGGCTCCGATTATACGGTCAGCGGTACCAATCCCAACAAGCAACTGGTTCTTATCGCAAACCGTGAATATTACATTTATCAATCAAACCTATCCCCTATCAGCAATATCCGCGTGAGTAGCGGCGTAACCGCTACGATTACGATTGATGGGATCGATATAACATCTTCAACTACGAGCACGCCGACGTTTCTCCTGCTTGGCACCGCGAATGTGACCCTGATTCTTGAAAACAGCAACACGCTGACGCAGGCAGCGGCAATCGATGGCAACAACGCCGCGCTCGGGGTGACGCAAAATGGGAGGATCACTATTCGTGGAAGCGGCAGCCTGACAGCAATAGGCGGCAGAGCGAGCGCGGGTATTGGCAGCGGCTATAGAAACGCGACCGGCAGAATCACTATCGAGAGCGGCAATGTGACAGCGCAGGGCGGCGCTTCGGGCGCGGGCATCGGCGGCGGCAATGGCGGCAGCGGCGGCATTATTACCATGAGCGGCGGTACCGTCACCGCAACCAGCGTCAGGGCTTTGACGGGCAATAACACGTTCGGGGGCGCGGGAATCGGCAGTGGCGGCGGCCAGGCCAATGGCGGCACTATCACTATCACCGGGAGCGCCGATGTTACGGCGACGGGCGGATTGAACATGGACGGAGATTCTTCCGGCGCGGCAATCGGCAGCGGGTATGTCGCCGCTGGCAACGGTTTCTGCACACTCGCCATTGACGCTTCAGCTTCAGTTAAGGCATACGCGTACGGCCGGGGAGCCCGGGCGATCCAAAGCGCGAACAATGACGTCGGCTATTTCGTTAACGCGTATTTCAGCGATACGACCGGCTTCCCCTATCCTGCGGTTCACGTACGGCTCGATATTTACGCGAATGGCGGCGCCGTTAAAACGAATGAACTCGTTCTGCCCACCGGCTATTACGATTTCGCGTACACGACCGGCAGTGCCCACACGCAGAACGACCATATCTTAGCGTACAACGCGAATACCAACAACGCGCTTGGCTCCGTACTCCTCAGCGATAACAATTCACGGGAGATCGCGTCGGTGAAAGACGCGTATAGAGCGGCGGTAAAGCTGGGATCTTCACCGGGCCGGCCCTCGGTGTCGGCGGAACCGGCGGAGGCTGTGACGCGAACTTCGGCGACATTCGTCAACACGGGCCACGATCTGCGGGAACCCGCCGTTTTCGTGAGCGGGAAATTCCAATATTCCTTAAAGTCCGACATGAGCGATCCGGTCGATGTGGCATGGGGGATCGACGAGTTTACGGCGGACCCCATTAAGATTCCCGTAACCGGGCTGGAAACCAACACGCGCTATTATCTGCAAACCCAACTCACGACCTCCATGGGCATTTATTCCAGCGAAACCGTTTCCTTTGCGACTCTGCCGCTGATCACCTCGGCAAGCGCGAAACCGGGCCCGGACGGTGAAAAAACGCTTGTCAGCGCGAAGTTTTACGAAAGCACGCAGAACAACGCGGATATTACAGGCGTTACGGTCTACTGGAGTACGGGAACTATCGACGCGGACGATCTCGATAATATAACGGCAAGCGCCGCGCTGTATTCGCAAACGCTGGACAGCGCAGCGTTCGATAATGCGGGCTTCAGCGATTACGCGGTCGCTACGGCGGGCATACAGAATAACATCCTCATCGTTGCGGAGAACGGGAGCGGCAAGGCCGGTTACGCCCCGGGCGTCACCACGCTCACTATTTCCAACATGGTGGCGGGCGATTACGCGGATCCGACCAAGGAATTCGTCTTTACGGTGAAGTTTCTAGATACTGATGAGGTACCCTTGGCGGACGGCACGAAGTTCGTGTATACGGGCAGCGCCATTATTCCGGGCGTAACGGCGCCGGAAGGCGGAACGCTGACGGCGAATGCGGACGGTGAAGTTTCCTTCGTCCTCAGCCACGGCCAGAGCATTATCATTGCGGGCGTCGCGTCGAGCGGTTCGGTGCGCATTACGCAGACAGAGGCGCCGGTGTACACGGTTTCGTTTACCGACAGCGAAAATGGCGCGCCCGAAACGGGCTTTGATACCGGCCTGCGGGAGATGAAACCGAATCCCCGCAGTTTTTCCTTCGTCAACACGCGAAGCGCGGTGCCGGATTCCGGGATCGACGCGGGAAACGCCGGCGCAATGCTGCTGCTCCCCCTTTTGGCGTTGCCGTCCCTGTTCATCTTCTGGATACTGCGGCGGGCATACCGCCGCCACGCACGAGGTAATGAAAAATGATGACTGAACTGACAAACGAAAACGGAAAGCGCGGCCTCTTGCGCCGAAATAAAAAAAGAACGGGGAACGGCTCTTTGCGCCTGCCCTCCATATGGCGGGATCTGCTGTCGCTGCTGATAAAGATCGTGGTGATCTGCGTCGCGGCCGTGCTGGTATTCACCTTTCTCTACGGCCTGCACCGCAACACGGACAGGGATATGGCCCCGTCGGTGAAGGACGGCGACCTCGTGATGTTCTATCGGCTCGACCGGGAATATGCGGCGGGCGATCTGCTGGTTTTGGCGTTTGAAGGCCGAAAGCAGGTGCGGCGCGTGGTTGCCGTGGCGGGCGATACCGTGGACATTACGGAAAACGGCCTGCTCGTCAACGAAGCGCTTCAACAGGAGGTCGATATTTACGAGGAAACCCGGCGGTACGAGAACGACGTGGAATTCCCGCTTACGTTGGGGGAAGGCCAGGTGTTCGTGCTGGGCGACAGCCGCGAAAACGCGACGGACAGCCGCGTGTACGGCGCTGTGGACACGAGGGATACCTTTGGCACGGTGATAACCATAGTGCGCATAAGGAACCTATAAACGTAATAAGCGCAGGCTTATCCTGCGTTTATATTATAAAGCAATTTTAACTAATGGTAATTATAAGGAGATACGTATCATGTTTAAGAGAAAAATGTTTAAAAGAAAACCTCTGCGGGCGCTGATGTTTGCGCTCGCGCTTGCCCTCTGCCTCGGCAGCTTTACGGCTGTATTCGCGGAGGATGGGACCGAAGACGACCCGGCGAAGGCGACTATCACGAAGATACTCAAGATGCCGAACGGTGCGTCGTTTCCGGCGGGCGGATTCACGTTCACCTTTGACATCGGCGCGGTGAGCGTTGATGGCGTGGCGGGAACCGCAACCAATATGCCGGTAATCGCAGGGCAGATCGTCGGTTTTACCGCCAGCGATTCGGGTACCAGCGCCTCGAATATCACCACGTATACCAAGGAATCGGCCGACATTTTCGCCGGAGTCGATTTCCCCCATCCCGGCGTGTATGTCTATGAGGTCACGGAGCAGCAAACCGGCGCTTATACGCCGACCAGCGGCTGGATTGAGGATATGGCATACTCACCGGCCACCTACACCCTGACGGTCGTCGTGAAACAAGGCGCCTCCCATACATTTATCGAAACAATCGCCGTGACGGTTACCACGGCGGATAATTCCACACAGAATGAGGGCGATAAAGTTGACCCGACTCCCGGCCAAAGCGGTATGGTGTTCACGAACACCTACACAAAGAAGATGGATGGTGATGACCCTCTTACCAATTCCACACTGAACATCGGCATGACTGCCGCGGGCGATTACGCCGACATGACCCTTTACTTCCCGGTTGAAGTCACTCTCACGAAGTCTGTTCTCGAAACCGGCGCGTCACCGACTTACCGAGCCTATGTGGTGGATACTGCCACCAATACTGTCGTAAACGGTGACTCCGGCATCGGAATGACGAAGGCCGGCACTGACACGCACGGCGATTACTATGATTTCACCAGTGACACGGCAACGCCGCTCAACCTCAAACACGGCCAAACGTTGGCGTTCGTTGGCGTCCCGGTGGGTACGGCGTGGACAGCCACGGATACGCTGGGCAGCGGCGCGCCCTATAATAACTACCTCGCGAGCGGAACCGCTAATGGGACCGCGCTTACTCCCCCGGCCAACAGGGGCGCTTCCCTTTCTACCGGAGCGCAGCTTGTCCGTGAGGCGGCGAGCGGCGCGGCGTTTACAAACACCTACGACATTACGACACCCACCGGCATTATTCTGAACAATCTGCCCTTTATCGGGCTGATCGTGCTGGCAATGGCGGCTCTTGGCGCGTTTATCGCAGTCAAATCCCGCAGAAGGAACCGGGAATCGAATGTATAACTGATCGGTATATCTCACGGGAAAAGCGCGAGGGGAGCCTCCCTTCCCCTCGGCGCTCATCCCGTAAACAGCGGATCCCCTGCAAGCCCGGTATGGCGGCGGAAGCGATGCCGGAATGGAGAGGAGATAA
>JAISEX010000279.1 GCA_031263875.1 Eubacteriales Family XIII. Incertae Sedis bacterium
CGTCGTCCCGCGCGTCTTCCAGTCGCCGAGCGAACAGCCCTGCTTTAAGTTGAGGCCGCAGGGATGTCCGGTTTCCTTATAACGCGCGGCAATGGCCCGGCCGACCTCCTCCGGCCAACCGGCAAGGCCCATTCCCGCAACGCCGACCGTTGCATGGTCTTTTATTTTTTCCGCGGCTTGCCCGGCGGTGAGTATTTTCATACTTTGAGCCATGCCGTATCGCGGCATAAACGAGCGGTGAAATTTTTCATTCTCATGTTCGCTCTCTTACTTCGTTCATTCCAAATAGTGCTATAACGGTCTGATTTGCAAGGGGCGCTGCGCGCATACAAGCTGCTCTGCAGCGCGCGCACCGAGGCATATTTATGCGGCGAAGCCGCATAAAGGCCGTCCCCGAGCAAATGAGCGCCGTTATAGCATCTTGCCTTTACGACTTTATTTTTCACGTTTTCTATATAAGTTCTTTCAGTTTGCCCCAATCTTCGGCAAAGATCGCGGGATCCATCAGCTTGGGCCCACCTTCGGGCACGACCGGTGCGAATTTCATCAAGTCCAGAACATCCTTCTGCAGGTCGATTCCGGGAGCGATCTCAACGACGTGCATCTCGCCACCGATCAGCCGGAACACGCATCGCTCCGTGATATAAAGAATCGTCTGGGAATCAAGCGCCTGTCCGCCCGCGAACGTTATCTGCTCGACGTCCTCGACGAACTTGTTGATCTTGCCTTCCTCGATAATATGCAGCCTGTTATCCTTGATCTCGATCTTTGCCTTGTTCATAAACGTTCCGCAGAACACGATTTTCGGCGTACTCTGAGTGATGTCGATAAAACCGCCGGGGCCGATCAGCCGGTTGTTGAACTTGCTGACATTGACGTTCCCGTGGGCGTCAGCTTCGCTCATTCCCAGACAGGTCAGATCGAGCCCGCCGCCATTGATCATGTCGAACATTTCGCCGTGAGTGATAGTGGCTTCGGGGTTAAACGAACTGCCGAAGTCCGGAAGCGGGGCGGGCACGCCGCCGATGATTCCGCTCTCGGTCGCAAAGGTCAGATAATCCGACATGCCTTCCTCCGCCGCGACTTTCGCGGTGCTTGCCGGTATGCCGACGCCGAGATTGATGATCCCGCCGCGCTTAAATTCCATCGTGCATCTTCGGGCGATAATCTTCCGCTCGTCGAAAGGCATCGGCTCGATTGCGCCGATGGGCTGCTTTATCTGGCCGGAGAACGCGGGATTGTATAAGGTGCCTTCGGTCTGCCAATTTGCTTCCTCCATCGTTGACTGCACCACGTAATCGACAAAAATGCCGGGTATTCGCACATCCTTTGGGCGTAGCGTTCCCGCTTTCGTGACATATTGCACCTGAACGATGACGATCCCGCCGGAGTTCTTCGTCGCCTCGGCGATCGCGAGGCCCTCATTGATGATCCCTTCGTTTTCAAAGGAGATGTTGCCTTTTTCGTCGGCGATCGTTCCGCGCAGAAGAGCGACATCGACCGGGAAACTCTTATAAAAGAGATATTCTTCACCCTGAAAATCGATAAGCTCGACGAGGTCGGTCTTTGTCACCTCGTTCATCTTGCCGCCCTGAATCCGGGGATCGATAAAGGTTCCGAGACCGACTTTGGAGATAATGCCGGGACGTCCCGCGGCGATTTCCCGCCAGAGATTGACGATGACGCCCTGCGGAAGGCAGTGACACTCGATTTTATTCGCAAGGACGAGTTCGTTCAGGGCAAACGACGAGCCGATATGTGCGCCGCACCACTTCGTAACAAGTCCCTCGATGCCGAGAACCGTCGTCCCGCGGGACTTCCAATCGCCCATAGCGCAGCCCTGCTTCAGGTTCAGGCCCGCGGGATGTCCCGTTTCCGTGTAATTCGCGGCGATGGCGCGTCCGACTTCCTCCGGCCAACCGGCAAGGCCCATGCCGCCGACACCGACCGTTGATCCGTCTTTGATGAGCTTCGCGGCCTCCTGTGCTGTGACAAATTTCATTGCATTCCCTCCTTGTTTATTTGTTCAATTGTTTAATTGATCGATTTGCTCCATGATCTCCGGGATGATTTTATAGAGGTCGCCGACAAGACCGTAGTCCGCGACCTTGAAAATCGGCGCGTTTTTATTGGTATTGATGGCGACGATATATTCCGAGTCCGACATGCCGGACAGATGCTGTATCGCGCCGGAAATGCCGCAGGCGAAATATATCTTCGGCCGTACCGTCGTGCCGGTCTGCCCGACGAGATGCGAATGCGCGATCCAGCCCGAATCGACAGCAGCGCGGGTCGCCCCGACAACGCCGCCTAATTTTTCCGCGAACTGTTCGAGCAGTTCAAATCCTTCCGGGCCGCCCAGCCCGTTTCCACCCGCGACGATCACTTCGGCATCGGACAGCGATACGGCGTGTTTCGTTGATTTTACGATTTCAAGGACCTTCGCCCGTAAATCATATTCATCGAGATCCACCGCGAGATTGATAATTTCGCCCGTCCGCGAAGCGTCATATTCCGCCGCCTTCATAACGCCGGGCCGTACCGTCGCCATTTGCGGCCTGCTGTACGGGCAGAGAATCGTCGCCATCAGGTTTCCGCCAAAAGCGGGCCTCGTCTGATAGAGGTTTCTCTCTTCGTCGCCGATTTCAAGTTTCGTGCAGTCGGCGGTCAGCCCGGTCTTTGAATTGATCGCAAGGCATGGTCCCAGATCCCGGCCGATATGGGTCGCGCCCATCAGCAGGATCTCCGGCTTATACGTTTCTATCGCCGCGGTGATCACTTTTGAATAAGCGCCCGGCCGGTAAGATTTCAGCTCGCTGTCTTCCGCAAGATAGACCTTTTCCGCGCCATAGGCGATCAGTTTTTCGGCCTCGTTTGACACATCCTCGCCCAAGAAAATGGCGCAGAGCTCGGTACCGAGTTCGTCGGCAAGTTTCCTGCCCTCACCGAGAAGCTCGATCGCGACGGACATCAGCTTCCCGTCGCGCTGCTCCGCAAAGACCCACACCCCGCGATAATCATCCTTGTTGATGTCAGACTGCATATCGTCGATCTTGACGATCGCGTCGAATTTACACGTTTCCACGCACACGCCGCATTCCGTGCAGTTTTCATTGATAACGGCGAGCTTGCCTTCCATCGCGAGCGCGTCGAAGGGGCATGCTTTTACGCATAAAGTGCAGCCTTTACACTTTTCCTTATTTATTTGTACTGACATGTTTCCCCTCCTTATATCACGTGCTTCTCGTGCAGCTTGGAAATCAGCGTTTCCGCCATGGCCTGCGGTGAGCCTTCCAGCATTTCTCCGCTTCCCTTGAGTTCGGGCGCAAATGACCGTACCACGCGCGTCGGCGATCCGACAAGTCCGCAGATGCCCGCGTCGATTTCTATCTCGGAGCAGCCCCACGTGATGATCTCCTTTTCATAGGCCGCCAAAATGCCGCCCGCTGTCATATACCGCGGCGTGTTCAATTCGCCCACCGCGGTGATAAGGCACGGGAGCGGCGCTTCAATGACTTCGTATCCGTCTTCAAGCTGCCGTTCGACGAGAGCTTTGCCGTCTTTGATTTTTATATTCTGGGCATACGTTACCAGCGGCAAGCCGAGTCTTTGCGCGACCTGCGGGCCGACTTGTGCGGTATCTCCCACGATGGATTGCCTGCCCGCGAGAATAAGGTCGAAATCCCCGATTTTCTTCGCGGCATACGCCAAGGTCGCCGACGTGGAATAGGTGTCAGCGCCGCCAAAGGCATCGTCCGTCAGAAAGTAGGCTTCGTCGGCGCCCATGGCGAGACATTCCCGTATCATGTACTTGGCGGCCGGGGCGCCCATCGTCAGGATCGTTATTGTCGTTTCCGGATCCTCGTCTTTTATCGCGAGCGCGGCCTCAAGCGCGTTCGCGTCGTCGGGATTTAATATCGACGGAACGCCTTCTTTGATCAGCGTTCCCCGGATCGGATCCATCTTCAGATTTGTATTTGCCGTGTCCAAGACACGCTTTGCCAAAACTAATATTTTCATTATCAAAAGCCAACCTTTCTCTCATTATAACTGCTCAGAGATTTCAATCGAAACTACTCAAATACCGCGATTGTTTTGTTCAGATCGGGTTCTGAGGCGGATTTTGGCCCTCGGAACGTACAATGTCGTACGTGAGAAGGACAAAATTCGAATCAGGTTCCGAGATGGGCAAAAATGGCGTGGCATTTGAGTAGTTACCTTTCAGCGAAGCAGCGAACCGGAAATCACCATTTGTTGCACCTGCGACGTCCCCTCAAAGATGGTGAACACCCGGCAATCACGGTATAGACGTTCAACCTTATAATCCCTGATAAACCCGTAGCCGCCATGGATCTGAATAGCCTTGGCGCAGATCTCGTTGCAGGTTTCTGAGGCGTAGAATTTCGCCATTGCCGCGGCGGAGGACGCGTCCTTGCCGGTATCCAAAAGATACGCGGCCTTGTAGGTGAGCAGCCGCGCCGCCTCAAGTTTCGTCGCCATTTCGGCTATCATAAAACTTATCGCCTGAAAATCCTTGATCGGCCGTCCGAACTGTTCCCGCTCCTTGGAATATTTAATGGATTCCTCTAACGCCGCTCTCGCGACCCCGATGCAATGACCGGCGGTGCCGATCCTTCCGCCCACCAGCGTCTTCATCGCGTTGCTAAATCCCTTGTTTTCCTCACCGAGCAGATCGCTCTTATGGACCCTGACATTTTTCATAATGATGTCGCCGGTCGGCGCGCCGATAAGCCCCATCTTTTTCTCCGGCAGCCCCCGTGAAACCCCTTCGAGCGTCATATCTAGAATAAAGGTCGAAATTCCCTTGCTTCCCCGCTTGGACGAATCGGTCTTCGCGAAAATAATGGCGTAATCACACTCGGGCCCGTGCGTGACGAAGCACTTTCTGCCGTTGAGAATATAATAATCGCCATCCTTTTCCGCCGTCGTCTGCACCTGGCCGGCATCCGAGCCCGCGCCCGGTTCCGTCAGCGAGAAGGCGATGATCTTTTCGCCCCGGGCAAGCGGCGGAAGATATTTTTCGAGCTGTTCGTCCGTTCCCGCCGCGAGAAGCGGCCCGCCGCCCAGTGAGTTGGGCGTATTCGCGTAGATCGCCGAGACCGCGCTGACGCACGCGATTTCTTCGTTCATAATGACATATGCCCTCGTGTCCCAGCCGGCGCCCCCGTACTTTTTCGGTATTTTAACTCCGGTGAAGCCGCACTGCGCGTATTTCGCGATAAGCTCCCGGGGAAAATGATTCGTCGCCTCCACTTCATCAAGAATTTCCGGCGTCAATTCCGTTTCGGCAAATTTCTTGACAAGTTTCCGGAATAACTCGTGTTTCTCTGTCATATACATTAAATTTCGTCCCCTTTCAATGACTTCGTTTACTTCTTTTCGATCTCCTCGACGGGTATCCACGCCTCGAAATAGCCGACATGCCCGCCGTTCTCGGGTATGCTGCCGATCAGGTTACCGAAGGCGGGACCCGCAGGCCGGAACCGGTTTTTCGAAGCGAATTTCAGCATAAAATCGAGATGCTGCGGCGTGAATTTATTCTTGCCAAAGCTCTTGAACGCGGAATGGACGCAGGTCTTCGGCTTCATGCGGTGCACAGGCGGCTTGGCCCGGATATCGAATTTTTCGGCGTATTTTATGCTGATGGAAAAGCCGAACGCGTAATCCTCGCCCTTTTTCTCGATGTCGTCCCGGCTTATAAGGAAGAAGCGCTTCGTAAACGGCATGTACTTTTCCCACGCCTTGTTCAGTAATTGCAGCTCCGGCGAATTATTATACTCGAGGTTGAACCGGTTCAGATAAAAGATGAATTCCTTGTTGCGCGTGATATCGCAGACGCCGAGGAAATCCTTCACGCGGACCATGCTCTCCGTGTGATTGCGGATGCGTTCGAGCAGCAGATTCTGGTGCTGAATGGACGCGAGAATCTCGTCGCCCTGATCGGTGAGATGGCGCACAAAATCGTCATAGGATTCCGTCGACGTCATCTTCGCGATCGCGTCGATCGAGAATCCCATCTTCTTGTACCACAGGCAATCGACGAGGAAATTCACGTCCCACGCGTCGTAATAGCGGTAGTTGTTGTACTTGTCCTTATGCGGTTTGACGATACCGCGTTCCTCGTAATAACGGATCAGATCCGTCGATATGCCGAGGATACGCGCGACGTCGCCGATTTTATAGCGTATGTTTTCGGTCACGCTTTCCTCCCTGCCGCCGTGCGGCGCAAACGGGCGGTGAAACATGCCTCACGCCCCACATGTTGGCGTAGGGGAGGGCGGCACGTACTTATTATTACCCCGGCAGCCTGCGTTTTATTCCGCGACCGGATTGGCGAGGGCGACGAGCATCTGGCAGGCGACCTGGCCGGTGTTCACGACCGATTTTTCCGTCCCGGGCCCGCAGTGGTACGAATCGCCCGCATACAGCGTCGTCTTGACCTCATTCGGCGTTCCGATTTCGCTTTCGAGGTACATCTGACCTTCGATAATGTAATAGATGGTTTCCTTCGCGTTGGAGCTGTAATTGCAGCCGCCGCCCGGAAGAAAGTGGCTCAGCCCCATCGTAATACCGCCGCCGTTCACATCGGCCGCGTCGTGCACGCGCGTGGTGCGGACGTCAAAATGCCCCGGAGCCTCGTAGGTGTACACTTCGTTTTTCCTTGTGATTTTGTAGCTCATTGATGTGCCTCCTTAGAATACTATTTTTTACACAAAAAAATCATATCACAATTTTCTGATTTTGTAGAGGCGGAAGCGCATAATAAAAGTAATGGTCTTATTAAAATTATGCGTGTTCACATGTTAGATGCGGGTGTTAGATGCGGGCGCATGGGGCACTCAACGTGATTTTTTCGGTAATCGCGAAATGATCCTGCGCGTGAGCATGCACAAAAAACAGGCTCTTTTTTGAGTGCCCCACCGGAGCCTGTTTTACGCGGCTTCAGCCGCAAGGTAAAACAGGACAGCGCAGCGAACGTGTTGCTTCGCTCCGTCGCCTATGCGGGCCACGTCTCCGTCACGCCCCCTCCTCATTCCGGCGTCTCCGTTACCCGGTCAGCGGACAAGAGAGGCGAGAACCAGCATGACGCAAGCATCCGCCCCCGTGCCGTCTACGCCTCTTCCTGCGTCACGATGTTCTTCACCCCGTCACTCAGGTAGCGCAGGGCGTCGAACAGCACCAGCAGAAGATATTCGGCAAACGCGACGATCGTCGCAATCGCGAAGATCCACTGCGGCATATTCAGCACAAAGGTCAGTTTCGCCGGCGGCCCGATCAGCCCGATAACGTTTCTGAAAGCGCCCCACAGCAGCATGGCAATGAAAAGTGTTTCCAACACAAGAATCACCAGCATCCAGAAACTCCGCATCCGGGCGGGGAATTTGTTGACGAACAGATCGACCCACACATGCCCGTGGTTGCGCTGCAGCACGGGGATCCCCAGAACGCACGCGTACACCATCAGGTAAACCGTCAATTCGTTGCTGCCTTTTATGCTTGCCGCGTTGCCCGTCACTTTCCGGAGTATAACGTCGATCGCAACGATAAACACCATGGCGAACAGGGACGCAAGCCCGACGTAATTGACCCCGCTTGAAATCTTACCGACGGTATCACGAATTTTTTCTAACTTCACGGCATGAGCTCCTTTCGATTTTTTCAATGCGGGACAGCGCCGAGGGTGTCCGGCGCCATCCCGCGGGTACAAAGGTAGTAAGCTAATTATAGAGCGCGTTGTACTTCTCAACGAGCGACGCGGCCTGGTCGTAAACCGCCTGCGCGTTGCCGCCGGTCTGCGCGATCCAGTCTGTCGCAACCGCCGTATACGCCGCATCCAGTTCGGCCGCAAGCGCGCCGCTCGGGGCGTATATGTCGCCGCCGTTAGCTGTCGCGGTCTCGCGGGCGTCGATTTCGTATTGCTCCCAAATGCCGATCCAGTTCAGGAAATAGTCGCCGGAAACCGATTTGATGGCGTCGGCGTAACCGTTCGCCTCGATGGCCGCCCATGAGTCGGTGTTTGCCATCAGCGTGTAAGCGCTCGAGCCGATGTTCGTGTCGATATAATGGTCGAGAACGCCGGAATCATACAGGCTGAACGACTTGACCGCGTGCCAGTCGGTTACGAGATAGTTGATGACGCCCGTGCTGACGTTCGTGTAGACCTCACCGATGGGACAACTGTACACGCTTGCGCCAACCTGCTCGACGAACATCTGCGCGGGACCGTTGTTCGCGCGGATATTGCCCTTGACCTCGGATATCTTGCTGAGTTCGGCAGAACCCTTGTAGGACAGCGGACTCGGATTGTTCGCCCAGACGAACAGGGTTTCCCCGTCGTCCGCGTACTCCGCCTGAACGTCGGTGTTGTTCTTATACAGTTCCCACATGGCGGATGCGCCGGCGGTCGAGTTTTTGATTTTCAGCGCCGGGTTTTGGATCGCGAGCGTATACGGCATATAGCCCTTGAAATAGCAGGGCAGCGTAAAGTCAAAGTCGATCAACCCGTTCTTCATATCATCGAGGGTCGCCATAGTGCCGCCCGCGGAAAACGCGTTGGAAACGCCGACTTCGATGAAAACGTCACCATTAGTCGCGGCAAGTACCGCGTCCGACCACGCGTAGAGGAACTCGCCGACCGCGCTGTCCGCCGGGTCGTGGCAGTTCAGCGTATAGCTGTATTTCGCCGCGTTCGCGTCATAGGCGGACGCCGCGTCTTTCAGTTCCGCGATAAACGCGTAGGCGTCGTCCGCGCGGGTCTGCGCGTCGGCGGCAAGCTCATAGCTCACGGGAAGATCGGCCTCCGTAGATACTTGCTCTTCCCCGCCGGGATCGGACGAGCTTCCGCAAGCCGTGAGGGCGATCAGCATCACCGAAATAAGCAGCGGCACAAAGATTTTTTTCACTTTCATTACTTAATCCTCCTTAAAAACAATACGATTCAATTCAAAACAATAGAACGATACGGTCTGTATGTTTTAACGGACGGGGTCCGTTCAACAACGTGAATACGGTTATCCGTTCCTCTGTCAGCCTCCTATGCCGCGCCGTATTGCATCACGGACGGAAGCCAGGTCGCAAGCGCCGGGAAGAGACAGACGATAACAATTGCGACGCCGATGCCGATCAAGAACGGCGCGGTGCCTTTGAATATCGTCGTGAGCGGCGTATCCTTCGCCACGCCCGCCATGACGTAGCAGCACATGCCCACAGGCGGTGTCATCAGCCCGAACTGCATCAGCATGACCATCAGCACGCCGAACCACACGGTGACGTTAAAGATCCCGTTTTCACCGACGAAACCGAGGCCCGGGGCGATATTCTGAACAGCCGGCAGGAATATGGGTGTCAGCAGCACGATCAGCGGCAGACTGTCGATAAAGCAGCCGAGAATGGCGTATATCAGCAGCAGTATGATGAGGATGACCCACGGCCCGACGGTCGCGGATGAGGCGATGCGCTGCACCAGAGCGGGCAGTCTCGCCGCCGTAAAGAAATTCGTCAGGATGTCCGCGCCTATCATTATCAGGAAGATCATCGCGGTCGTCGCAATAGTTTCCTTGAGGCAACCGACG
Source organism: Eubacteriales Family XIII. Incertae Sedis bacterium (assembly GCA_031263875.1). Taxonomy (GTDB): domain Bacteria; phylum Bacillota; class Clostridia; order Peptostreptococcales; family Anaerovoracaceae; genus JAITEX01. The sequence goes on from JAISEX010000279.1 coordinate 9,594, forward strand.
ACATTTTGTAACGTAAACCGCCTGCGGATCACCATAAAGACGAAGGCTCCGAACGCGCCCATCGCTGCGCCCTCGGACGCGCTGAACCAACCGAAGAGTATTCCGCCCATAACGAAGCCAAACAAAACCAGCACGGGAAGTATACCCGCCAAAGCCTTGAGTTTTTCGCTCAATGGGTATTTCTCACCCTTCGGGCCGGCCTCTTTGTCGATATAGCAGACGACGACAATGACCAACGCGTAGCAGATCGTCAGCAGGACGCCCGGCAGGATCCCGGAAATAAACATCTGTCCTACGCCGACGCCCGAGTTGATGCCGTACAGCATAAATCCGACGCTCGGGGGTATGAGTATGCCGAGCGTGCCGCCCGCCGAGATGGAACCGGTCGTCAATGTCCGCTTGTAATTATATTTGTCCATTTCCGGCAGGCATATCTTGCCCATGCTTGCCGTCGTCGCGGTGGACGAGCCGCAGATAGCGGCGAAGAAGGCGCACGCGACCTCCGTCGCGATGGCGAGCCCGCCGCGCATCCGGCTGATAAACTTGTAGCATGCCGAATAGAGTTCGCCGCTGATGCCGCCGTACGCGCAGGCCACGCCCATCAGCGTAAACATGGGGATGACCATCAATGAGTCCCTGGTCAGTACCGCAAACGGCGTCGAGATCATCGAAGCCATAGCAGCCAGCGGGCCCCGGATAATCAGCATGCCGACAAAGCCGACGATGCCCATAGCGATGCCCACCTTCATTCCGCAAAACAGCAGAATGACAAGCACGAGCAGGCCGAGAAGTCCTATTACGAATGGTGACATATACATTCCTCCTTTTGGCTTTCTATTACCGCGATCCTATTCCTGCCGGAACAGGCGCGCGTCCATTGGCTTCAGCGTTTCGCTGATAATCGGTAAAAATTCCATTTTATCTAAAATGGCTTTCTGAAAATCGACGCCCGGGGCGATCTCGGTCAGGACGAGCCCTTTGTCCGAAAGCTCGAAGACCGCGCGTTCGGTAATGAATTTGACGATCCTCCCGCTTTTTATCGCGTACTCGCCGGAAAACGTGATCTGTTGCAGTTTCTTCACAAATTTTATACCGTCGCCGTCACTTTTTATGACAAGGCCGTCTTCCGTCACCTCGATATCGGATTTTCCGGCGGTGAAATTCCCCATAAAGACCACGGCCTTCGTGTTTTGCGAAATGTCGATAAACCCGCCGGGGCCGTTGCTGCGCCCGCCGAATTTCGACACGTTCACATTGCCCTTCGCGTCGATTTCCGCCGCGCCGAGGATGGTCATATCGAGAATGCCGCCGTGATACATATTGATCATGTCCGTCTGCGTAAAGATGGCGTCGGGATTTGCCGCCGCGGGAAAGCCGAGCCCTTCCTGCACGACGCCGCCCATCGGCCCCGCCTCGATCGACATCGTCATACCCGCGCCCAGACCTTCTTCGGCCGCGACGCTGCCGATGCCGGACGGCATACCGACGCCGAGATTGATGATGATCCCCGGTTTCAGCTCCATGGCCGCGCGGCGCGTTATCAGCTTGCGGACGCCCATGGGCAAGGGCGCGGTGGCTGCCGACGGCGTCCTGATATCACCGGATAATTCCGGCCGGTAACCCGGAAACGCGATGCACTGACGGTGGTGATCCGGGTCGGTCGCTTTTACCACATAGTCGACGAGTTTGCCGTGGATACGCACGTTTTTCGGATGGATCGTGCCGCGGCCGACGACGTCTTCCACCTGCGCGATAACGATGCCGCCGTTATTGTGAACGGCTATCGCCATGTCGAGTTCCGCGCCGAGAACGGCTTCATGATCCATCGACAGGTTTCCGTCCTCGTCGGCGTAGGTCGCGCGTATCAGACAGACGTCGGGTTTGAAACTTTTATAAAAGAGGTATTCCTCCCCGTCTATTTCCATCCGCTCGACAATTTCGCCTTGCTCGCGCGCCTTGTCATTGACCATGCAGCCTTCCTGCCGCGGGTCGCAGTAGGTGCCGAGTCCCACCTTCGTGAGAAAGCCCGGCCCGCCGCCGGCGGCCGTATGGAACAGGCTGATCAGCACGCCCATCGGCAGGAGATAGCCGGCGATCTTATTATCGCCGACCGCCCATGAAAACGCGCGCGCGTCGTTCAGCAGTCCGACTTTTACCGTGCCGACAAGGCCCTCGGCCTTCAGACGGTTCAGGCCGATGTTATAACCGGTCATCGGTTCGGTGCGCTCGGTCTTGTCACCGGGCACGATTCCCGCGATAACCGTGAGATTCCGGGGACTGCCCCCGGCCTCGTAGCGGTCCGCCAGCGCCTGAAGCAGCTCCTCGGCGCTGCTGTATGAGCCGAACCCGCCGACTATGACCGCGGCGTCATTTTGAATGACGGAAACAGCTTCCGCTGCCGTTACAAATTTTGGCATTACCTGATCCTCCCGTTTCTGCGCGCCGGCTACTTGTAGGTTTTGTTACCCTCATAATCCGGGTTCATCACGATCGAAAAGTGGAATATCGGCTTTTCGACTTCCAAAATGCGCATCGGATTGTGCACGAGCCCGCCCGGGATAAATATCATCGTCGTGCGCGTGAGGCGGTGCGCCTCGCCATTGATGCTGAACTCGATGACGCCGTTTAGATTATACGGATCCTCGTTGTCCGAGCCGTAGAATCCGATCATCTCGTCGTAGGGATGTTCGTGTTCCGTAAAGATCGGGTCGCGCTCCGGAACGTTGAAATACCACGCCGTGTTCATCTGGAACGCGCCGGGCACGACCTGCGAATCCATCCACAGAATGCGCTTCGCGAACTTGTTATACAGCGTTACGAATTCCGGCTCGCCGAGATTCCTCGCGTGCTCCGCCAGCTCCTGGACGAAGTATTTTCCGTATTCGCCGCCGATGTTGTTATCATATGCCATTGTTTGCTCCTTGTATAAATATTAAATCACGCTTCCGGCAAGTCCCACGATTTCACGAAATCCCAATACGGGGCGTTGACGCGCCCCCGGTACGCGTCCATGTCCACGCCGTGCCAGTCGTAGAAGCCGGTTTTGCTCTCCGCTCTCGCGCCCGTGTCGCCGCGCGCGATGCGGTCGGTGATCGCCGCCGGACCCTTGTCTATATTCGACAGGGTGGGGAACACGGTGTCGCAGGTCGTAATGTTCAGCCGCAAGTCGCCGTTATCGAAATGCTCGAAGATCCCGATCGAGGTGTAACGCGGGCAGAAGCTGTAATTCAGGCAGGTGTCCACGTCGCGCGGGTCGCAGATGCCGCTCTCCACGAGATTCAGCGCCTCGCGCCACAGCGCGAACTGCAAGCGGTTCCCGATAAAACCGGGAGCGGGCTTTTTAAGCACCGCGGGTTTGCGGTCGAGCGCTTTGAGCGCTTCCTTCGCGAATTCGAGCGCGGCCGGGTCGGTTTCCGCGCCGCTGCAGATTTCAAAATACGGCACCATATGGGCGGGATTGAACGGATGCGTCACGATAATGCGGTCTTTGTACGTTCTGGCGTTTCCCGCGAGCACATCCGGCACGAACGACGACGACACGGAACAGATCGCCCGCACCTTGGGACAGTTTTCTTCGATTTTCGCGTAAATCTGCTGCTTCAGCGTCAGGTCTTCCGTTACGCACTCGAAGATGATCTCGCAGTCTTTTAGATCGGCGTAATCGGTGGTGTAGGAAACGTATTTCGCACAGATTTCCGTTTGGTTTTCCGGCATCAAGCCCTGAGCGATCATCTGATCGAAGTAGGCCGCGTATGCCTTCTGGTATTCCGGGATCATCTCCGGACGGCGCACCACGCAGACAGTTTTATAACCGTGGCCGCTTGTCAGCACGGACATGCTGTCGCCGATCATTCCCATGCCGATAATCCCGACGGACGTAAATTCTTTCGATTTCATTGCCGTACCTCCGTTTATCTTTTCTTGAGCCCGAGTATCTCGCGCGCCTCGTCGGGGCTTGCGACTTCGTACTCGAGTTCGCGGATAATGCGCACCATGCGCTCCACAAGCTGCGCGTTGGACGTGGCGAGCTCGCCGTGACGGTACATGATATTATCCTCCATGCCCGTCCGCACGCCGCCGCCTTTCAGCATACCGTAGACGGTCGCCGGGAGCTGATGCGCCGCGATCGACATCGTCGTCCAATCGACGTTCTTCGCGCCGGCTTCCGCCGCGGCGGAGTACATCAGGTCGATCATAAAGTCGTGATTCTTCTGCGTATAGGAAATCGCGCCCTGCGAGATCCGATCCATCCCCATTACGAGCGTGAGGCTCACGGGATCGTCGAGCACGCCCGCCGGATAGAGGTGATAGAACACATCCTCGATGCTCTCGACGTTGAAGACCTCGATTTCCGGTTTGATGCCGAGCTCCTTCATGCGCGCCGCCTGCTTGATCAGCCACTCGCGCCGCCACTCGTAGATGAACTTCAGATCCATCCACACCGTGTCGATAAGCGGGACGTCGAGCGAACACATCTCCGGCAAGGCGTCTTTAATGCTGTCGTCGTACAAAAGCGCCACACCGTCGTCGGCCTCCGATCCCGGATGCGTCGCGGGAGCGGTCGAGTTCTGCGTGATGATGTTGCACTT
>JAISEX010000010.1 GCA_031263875.1 Eubacteriales Family XIII. Incertae Sedis bacterium
CGAAGCGAAGCAATCCAGAGAACAATCGTGCGTGCAAGCATTTACAAAACGATTTCTTATTTTTGAGTGCCCCACCGGGCTCTCCGGGGCTCCGCATTCGCTCCGGCCGCCTGTTTTACACGGCTTTAGCCGCAGTGTAAAACAGGACAGCGAAGCGAGGCGAAGCCGAGCGGAGGAGTGAGCGCAGCGAACGTTGCTTCGCGGCTGCTGACGCATCCCTCCTATCCCGTGCGCGGGAGAGGCGAGAAAAGTACACAACACATTCGTCCTACTACGGCGAACTCGTTTCTCACACGCGCACAAAAACGCGCGAGAAGCGGAACTCTCATCTGCATCCTTCCCCTGCCGTCCCCCCTGCGCCCGCAAAAATTATCCCGGCAGCCCGCATACTCCCGCTACCCGATGATCCGCTCGGCCACCTGACACGCGCCGTTTTTGTCCGCCATTTCACGCAGCAGCGCGCTTTGGCTCCGGCGTTTCTTATAATCGCGCAGCAGGGTTTCCGCGCCGGAGCGCAGCTTTTTCATCGAGGTTTCCAAAAAATCGTCATACGCGTCAAAGCCCCAGTCCCGCATATAGTCCCTCATGCGCGCCTGGTTGTCCGCGATCGCCGCGAGCAGCAGGGGCATGCCGAGGGAGGCGACCTCATAGACGATGCTGCCCGCCGAAACGACCGCGATATCGCAGGACGCCATCACGCCGCTGATCGACGGCGGATCGACGATCACGGTGACAGTGCCGCCCGCAAGCGACCGGACGCTGTCCGCGTTGCGGTTTGCCGGCCCGATAACGACCGTCGTTTCGACCTCCGAAAGCTGCTTCAAATGCCGGACGATCGGATACGTGATGTTATCCGGATCACTGCCGCCCAGACAGACAAAGACGCGGTTCGCGTTTTTCCGGATGGCAAGCGGCTTCGCGTCACGGAACTCATTTCTGAGCAGACAGTACGCGCCGCCGAGCAGGGCCGCCGGCCGTTTCTTGCCGAAGCGCAGCGGCAGCTCGTCCGCGAAAAAATTATAATTTATCACGTAATCGCAGCTATAGGTATAGAGCCCGTTGTCGTCGATGCAACAGACGGTTTTGCCCGGGGCGTTTTGCCGTTCGATATACTTATCGTCCAGCAGGTAGGAATCGAATAATATGATGTCGTAATCGGCGGTCTGCGCGGAAAACCATTCCGCTTCCTCGCGCAGGCCGAGCCGCGGGATATCCACGAAATCAATCCCCGCTTTGCGCAAAAACCGCGTGACCGCGTCGTCTGCGTGCACGAAAAAAACGCAGGAAAAGCCCCGCCGCGCGAATTCCCCGGCAAGCGCCGTGCATCTCACGGCGTGCCCCATGCCGATATCCGCGCCGGCGTCTAGCCGGAACCCAACTTTTTTCTGTGGCGTTACTCTCAAAACGCACGTCCTTTCATATTTATTACCCCAGCAATAATTCGGCGCACTCAATCCAGCGCATCGAAATAGCGCTCCAATGCCGGATCGCCGTCCCGCAAAAAATCGCCGATCTTGTCGTCATATATTTCCGACTCGAACTGGTGAAAATTAAGGCTCGACGTCCGTGAATAACGGTTCGGGACGCGCACGTCCTCGCTCTCCATATACGCGAGGAACATGATCGCCTTCTCTTGAATGCCTTCCTTATTTTCAAACATATGGGGGGGGGGGGCAACGAGCGCCCGCTCATATTCCTCGAGCGAGTTCACGCGGGTGAAGCCGATCGGGTAATCGCAATACGCCCAGTAATCGCCGAGCAGCGTTTCCAATCCCTGCGCGGCGAATTCGAGCGAACTCGTGCCATTCCAGAGCAGGCCCAGATCCGCGTAATCGATCAATTCCGCTATCCGGAACGCGTCGCTGTCCACATATATCACGTTGTCGTTCATCTCAGTCATAATAATATTCCGCAAAGTGTCGGTTTTTTCGTGCGTCAGCGTCAGATCCTTCAGCCGCTCGTGCGGGTGCGGCTTGATCAGCAGCAAAATGTCCGGATTCGCGTTCGCGATCTCCACCGTGTGCGTTATCCAGTGCGACATATCCGTATGCACGACGCCCCGCGTCGATTTGACGCAGAGATCGAAGATCACCTTGCCGTTCAGCAGTATGACGCGCTTCCCCGCCGCCTTGTGCGCTTTTATCCTCTCTATTATAACGTTTTTTTCGGCGGTGAGGTTCGCCGGATTCTTGCTGCGCTGCCACGAGAGCCACGTGGCTATTTTCCTTTCAAAATCGTGATACCGCGGTTTATTTTTTGCGCAAAATTCCGCGAAACCCTGTTCCGTTCCCAGAAACGAATTGCGCGCATTTAAATTTTTCGTAAGATTGAGGGCCGATACGGTGTCGGTCAGCGCGTCGCCCACGTTCTTGAAGTAATTATCGTATCCCGAATTGACGACGATAAATTCCAGCCCGTTTTTATAACCGCGTTCCTCGCAGTAGATGCGGAACGGAGCCGCGGGATGGAGATGCGGCGCGGCGCCGATAAACCGGACGCGGACGCCCCTGCTCACGGCCCACCGCTCGATTTCTTCACAATAGGTGAAACTTTCCGCCATCAGTTTGGTCAGCCGGGCCGTCTTCATGCGCACCCACGCGTCCGTATCAGAGCGGAAAAAGTACGAAAATTGATAGCGGCTGACAAACTCGTATATCGGCTGGTAGACGTTCATGCCGTTGATCATAATGCGCTTGTTCGGGATGTCCACGGTCACCTCGCCGGGGATCCGGAACTCGCGGAATTCCTTCCTGCGGTCATTGCCGTAGAGAAACGCGCCGGCGATGTCGTTCAGCCATTCGTCCTCCGTCTGCTCAAAGCGGAAGTTCAGCGGCGACGTCGGGACGACCGCATATCCCCTCCGGCCCGCCTCGAGCAGCAGCGGCAGCGCGTTTGAGCCGCCGACCAGCGAGAATTCATTGACGAGAAAATAGACCGTGTCCCCTCGCGACGCATGGGGAAGCCGGTTCAGCGTCCGCTCGAAATGCGCCCAGTACGCGGCTTGATCGTATTCGTATTTGAAGTAATAGAGCTTCGCGATGGCGGAAAACGTGTCGGTCAGGTCGCCGTTTTCCGTCGCTCTCCGGCGGAATTTTTCAATATTCCGCTCCGCTAGCCCGCAGACCTCCTTCCGGCTGCGCCGCGGGTCTTTCAAGGCGTCCAGAAAAAACGCGTTTTCATTATCCGCCGGCGGTTCTTTCCGCGCGGGTGTGCGCTGATCATTCGTCTCCGGTTTATCGCGGCGAAAAATCACAAAGCTGTCGTCGCCGCTTTCGATCTCGCGCTCCACATACCGCTCAGCATCGGGCAGGTGTAGCCGGCATCCGGCGGCCAGGCGAAGCATGCAGCGCATATAGGTCTTCCGCTGCCAATCGGCGGAAAGCGTATTATCCGGTCCGGGCTCGGCAAACCGCTGCATCTGATCCGCGAATCCGGCGGCCATATCTTCGATATATTCCACGGGCAACTGTCCGCACGGCGCGGTCGTTATCTGATAAAACAGCTCGGCCCGCCGCGGCGGATCGGTGAATGCGCCGATATATCCGCAGAGGAGCCGCCCCGCGGATGCGGGCCGGTAGGCGGCGAGATTCGCGAGCAGGAGTTTCCGGATAAGATTCGTCGTCTCGGGATCGGTCCGCGCGTACCGCTCGCTCTCCGCAATAAAATATTCCGTCCAGAGCGTCAGCGGAACGTTATCCGTATTCTGGTCGAACTGGTACTGGCAGATGTTCTTCATCGCGTCGAAATAGGACGTCAGAAGCCCCGCCGTTTTGCCAAAATACGCGGCATTGAAGGTATCGAACGCGTTGATCAGCTTATTATCCAGCGGCGCCGCGCCGCCGAATTCCCCGCGCGCCAAAAGCGCCGTCAATTGCCTTATACACCGCAAAAAACGCCGGTAACGAAACCGCTCGGCGCGCTGCCGTGCCCACCGCCGGGCCGAACGTAACGATCTGCGCAGCAGTGATGCTGATCCGCTCATACATGCCTCCACCGCCTTCCGGCGTAACCGAGCCGTAAACTCATCCCCTCGCGCCCCGCGATCCGCCCCTGACCGCGTTTGGTGTGGGCGCATGGGGCACTCAAAATAATTTTGTCACCATCTGCGGAACAGTCCTGCGCGCGGGCTTTACAAAAAATGGCCTCTTATTTAGAGTGCCCCACCGGGCTATGCCTGTTTTACGCGGCTTTAGCCGCAGTGTAAAACAGGACAGCGAAGCGAGCAACGCGAGCGGAGGAGAGAGCGAACGCAGAGAGCGAACGTTGCGGGGCTCCGGCCGCTTCGCGGCTGCTTCGCACCCCTCCTATCCCTTGGCAGAGGTACAGGAGCTTCAGCTCCGTCGTACCTCGCACATCGAGGAGCGCAGGGCTTTGCCTGTTTTACGCGGCTTCAGCCGCAGTGTAAAACAGGACAGCGAAACGAGCGCAGCGAGTGGAGGAGTGAGCGCAGCGAACGTTAGCCCGTGGCGCTCTA
>JAISEX010000140.1 GCA_031263875.1 Eubacteriales Family XIII. Incertae Sedis bacterium
AACCGATATCCCACCGTTCCATCCTTTTGATATCCGCCTCGGCAATATACTGACAGTCCCAAATGCTGCGTGGGGGAATTAAGAAGGACAATCAAAAGAGAGCATGTCAATATGGTCAGTGGGGCGACCCGCTTTTGCGTAAAGCCGGCGGATTGCGCGCGCCGCTGATTTTTCAGGCGAATAAGCGAGGCGCTGTTTTGCGTTGCGCGGGAAGGTCTGTGCGGGAGAGCGAGAGGGGAAATCTGAATGGATAATTATGGAAACTGCGGCACTGGGCACGCAACGCTCGGAACGCAATGGAAAGTAATTCCATTATGCAATCCCGAAAAACGCGAGGCGGTCGGGAAGATTACGTAATAGTATGCGTGAGAGGAACGGATGGCGAAACGCTGATGTAAAAACATTCCATGCGCTAACACTGAACGAGGCAAGCGGGAAGCGCGAATGACGAATTATTATAATATAACGCAAAACGAGGTGGTCGGAAAACCCTCATATAAAATTATGCAAATAACTGATCCCGATCCCATACGCTAACGCGGGAATAGACGGGCAGGTGACGCGAGAGGAATATTATGGAAATCGCTCCTCCCGAGCCAACCAAAACCAAAACTTTTAACCAGTATTTAAAAGGAGAACGAAGATGAACAGAACCAGCAGAAAATACGGGCGGCGGCTGACGGCGGTGGCGCTCACGGTCGCCTTGGTGATGGGCATCGCGCTGCCGGGCGCTGCTTTTGCCGATACTGCGGGCGGCGCGCGCTCCCTCGGCGCGGGTTTTTCGTGGCCGTCATTTCGCGGCAACGACGACAATAACGCGGTGGTGGATATTCCGACGCCGAAAAGCGCGGAGGACGGGGAGCTCTACTGGGCCGTAAAGAAGGGTTCCGGCTGGGGATCGAGCGCGATCGGCGTTCCGATTATCGTCGAGGATTCGCTGATTTTCTGTTCGGGAACGGGGCTGTTCCGGGCGAATAAATACACAGGCGAAATCGATTACGCGACGGTCGGCACGATGGCGGCTGCGCCGAACTTCAATATCGTGCCGCCGACCTATGCGGACGGGAAGATATTTGTGGCGCTACAGAGCAGCATGATACAGGCGTTTGACGCGAAAACGCTGCAGCCGCTGTGGATATTCAAGCACGATGGCAACATCGGGCAGGGCAATACGCAGATCACCTATCGCGACGGGTATATTTATTCGGGATTTTGGCGCAGCGAAACCGCCGACGGTGATTTCGTGTGCGTTTCCGCGAAAGATGACGACCCGTCTGTCGGGACGGAGGTAAAAACAGCGGAGTGGAGCTATACGACGCCGGGCGGCTTTTACTGGGCGGGCGCCTATGTCACGGATAATTTTCTTCTGGTCGGAACGGACGACGGCGCGAACGGCTATACGTCGCAGACCTCAAAATTCCTCTCGCTGGATCCGAAAACCGGCGCGGTTATCGACAAGATCGACGGCCTGAACGCGGATATCCGCAGCACGGTGTCGCACGATCCCGTGACGGACCGGTATTATTTCGGCAGCAAGGGCGGCAGTTTTTACAGCGCCGCGGTGAACGCGAACGGGACGTTCCCGAAAAAAGCGGACGGCGTTCTCGGTTATGATCTCAAGGAATTGAAGCTGGAGCAGTTGCCGTACGGGAAGAATGACACACCGACGCCGGCGATGATCACGTCGACGCCCGTGATCACAGACGGCCGCGCCTACGTGGGGATCGGCGGCGCGAGCCAGTTCGGGAAATACGCGGGGCACGGCATCGCGGTTATCGATTTGGCGGGCTGGACGGTGGCGTACCGCGCGCGGACGATGGGATATCCGCAGAGCAGCGGCCTCGTGACGACGGCGTACAAGGCCGCGGACGGGTACAATTACATCTATTTTACGGACAATTACACGCCCGGCATCGTGCGCGTGCTGAAGGATAAGCCCGGCATGACGGCGGTGGAGGGGCCGATGACGGACACGTATGTGGCCGCGAATGTGACGTATACGGCGAATGATATCGCGCCCGCGCTGTTCACGCCGGTTTCCCCGCAGGCGCAATATTGCCTCGGCAGCGTGATCCCCGATGCAGAGGGGACGCTGTATTTTAAAAATGATTCGGCGCATATTATGGCGTTTGGCAGCAGGAATGTCGCGCTGGAGATCACCGCAAAGCCGGCAAAGACGCTCTACAAAGAGGGCGAGAAATTTGATCCCGCGGGCATGAAGGTCACGGCGGTTCTTGCGAACGGCGTCAGGCGCGACGTGACGGATCTCGTGAAATTCAGCACGGCCGCGCTGACCGCGGACGACCGGGACGTGACGATCATCTACGACAATATGATGTATCACGACATCCGCGTAACTGGAGCGGCGAATAGGGGCGGGATAGCGAGCGATCCGATCGAGGCGGTCGTGGATATCGGGGTGGCCGCCACGGGCAATTACGATAATATAAGGCGCGTGGAGAATCTTATCGATGCGATCGGGACGGTCACGCTCGGCAGCGAGCCCGCGATCGTTGCGGCGCGAACGGCGTATAACGATCTTTCCGTGGAGGAACGCGTGCTGGTCGGGAATCGGGCCAAACTGGACGCCGCGGAAAAGGCGCTCGGCGACCTGAAGTCCGGCGTGGGTGTTACCGGATGGAAGAAAATCGGCGCAAGCTGGTATTATTTCGACGGGAATGGAAAGGCGAAAACCGGTTGGCAGCAGATCGGCAAGGCGTGGTACTACTTCGACCCGGCGAGCGGTTCGAATCAAGGCGCAATGAAGACGGGTTGGCAGCAGATCGGCAAAACGTGGTACTACCTCGATCCGGCGAGCGGCCCAAATCAAGGCGTAATGAAAACCGGTTGGCAGCGGGTCGGCGGAAGTTGGTATTATCTCGAGGGGAGCGGCGCGATGAAAACCGGCTGGCTGCGGCAGGGCGGCGCGTGGTATTACCTCGATGGAAGTGGCAAGATGAAGACGGGCTGGCAGCAGGTCGGCAAAACGTGGTATTACTTCGGCGGCGCGGGCGATGGCAAAATGAAGACGGGCAAGCTGAAGATCGGCGCGAAAACGTATGTGTTTAACGCAAGCGGCGCGTGGGTAAAGTAGACAGGCATGAAAATGAATACGAATGATGCTATAACGCCGCTCATTTGTTCAGGGACGGCCTTTGCACGGCTGCGCCGCGCCGAAAGGCGGCTTGTATGCGCGCAGCGCCCCTCGCAAATAAGCGCGTTATAACATCTTGTGAAGTATATACAGGTAAGAAAGGTTTTTATGGGTCGTTTGGCAGGTAGATACACATGAAACGTATCCGCGGCATTCTCAGCACATTAATCATTCTGGCGCTCGTGGCGTCGGGCGGCACGCTTATATTTTCGCAGGCGCAGGTGGCGCGGGCGGCGCCGTTTTCCGATTCCGTCGATTCGCCGCGGATCGCTCAGCCTGACGGCGGCGGGACGGGGCTGCAAGTGGCGGGCGAGGTGATGGACTTCGCTGGTACGCACGCGTTTACGGCTGCGTCTGCTGATGCGAAGGATAAAAATAAGGAGAGCGAGTCCGAAAAGAACGACGAGAAATCTGATACGAATAAATCCGGCGCGAACGTTGCCGAAACCGGCGCGGTGGACGGCAGCTTGCCGGGCGATTTTCCGCAGGCGACCGACCGGGAAACGGACACGGAGTATTTCACCACCTCGATCAAGGACGGCGATACGGTACGCGCGGGTGAATATGAATTTACGATACGCCACCTCGTGCCCGCATTGAAAGTCATGAATGTCCAGACGTCAGTTAACGCGCGCGAGCAGTCGCAGTGGCAGGGCAGGATATCGCTCGACGAGGGCGTGAATAAGGTGCGGGTCGCCGTGAATTACGCGGACGCGGACGGCAAGGTGATAGCGGTCTACCGGGATTACACGCTGTATTATTACCCGGACAAAGCGGGCGCTGCGCTCGCCATTCACACGAGCTTGACGGCCACGTCGCAGGCGGATCCGTTTATCGTCCATAACGCGGAATGCGAATTTCAGGCGTCTGTTACGGGCGGAAGCGGCTCGGCGCGGCTGACGGTCGTGTTCGACGGCGTGACGCTGAAAGGCGATGCCGGCTCGTATAAGGCCGCGATAGAGAAGATAAACCGCACCGTGACCGTGCGGCTGCGCGCGGCCGATCCCGCGGGCAGCGCTGATATTACGGAATATTATTACGTGAAATATATTCCCATCGCCGACGAAACGACGGCTCCGCGCGTGCGTTACATCAACGTGACGAACGGCATGTCGATCACGGGCGAGGATTACACGCTCGACGTCGACCCGGTCGATTACCGCGGGAACGCTATCGGTTATCAGGGCGTGGCGGTGCGCCTGAATGGGACGCTGACCGATATGCGGTGGATGAACGAGTACCTCAGCTACGCGCTCGTCTTTAACGACGGCTCGAACCGGCTCGATATCCGGCTGACGGACAGCGAGGGGCGCTCCGCGGATTATTCGTATGAGATAACGTGCAAGCGGGTGAGCGACGGCGAGCCGCTC
>JAISEX010000163.1 GCA_031263875.1 Eubacteriales Family XIII. Incertae Sedis bacterium
GCTAACGTTCGCTTCGCTCACTCCTCCGCTCGCGTTGCTCGCTTCGCTGTCCTGTTTTACACTGCGGCTGAAGCCGCGTAAAACAGGCGAAGCTCCTGTACCTCTGCCAAGGGATAGGAGTGGAAATTCCGCGACTTATGCCCGCATAGATACTACTATCTGGGGGATCCCGGGAGCTGCGAGCGAAGCGAGTCTGATCCCATGCGCAAGCCCGGGATGACAGACGGTGTCATAAGCGGAATTGGAACGGATAGCCCGGTGGGGCTGTTTCGCCATAGTTAAAATCCGCTATTTGTTAAAATTTTAACGAGCAAGCCGCTTCATATATTTCGGGACAGCCCCATGCGCCCGGAGCTAAAAGTGCGAGACGACTGGTTTTGGTGATCGTGAGACGTTTACAGCGAAATCATATCCTTCCAAAACGTCTTAGGATCGGATTCCATATGGATCCACACGTGTTTCTGCCACGTGTATTCGTCGAGCACCAGCACGGAATTCTCCTTCGTCCAGCCGGACTCTTTCCTGCCGCCCCACGGCGTTTCGCTGACGATGGCGAGATGCTGATTCAGCCACGCCGTTCCAACGTCGAGCTTGTCGAGAAGTTTCATGCCTTTCAGGTAATCCTGCGTCCAGACGGAAGCGCAGAGCCCGTACCGGCAATCGTTCGTCAACGCGGCGCCCTCTTCGCCGGAGCGAATCTTCATGATCCCCACGACGGGCGCGAAAATCTCCTCCTGCATCAGCTCCATCTTGTTATCGTGCACTTCAAATAGTGTCGGCAGCACGTAGGCGCCTTTCGCAAGCTCGCCCCGCGGCGGCTCACCGCCGAGCAGCACCGCAGCGCCCGCCGCCTTCGCGTTTTCGATAAAACGTTCCGCCGTCACGCGGCAGTCCATATACGCAAGTGGCCCCATCATCGTGGCGGGATCCATCGGATCGCCGACCGTTACCTTGGACGCCGACCGGATAAAACGCTCGACAAAGGCGTCGTAGATGCCCTCCTGCACGTAAAACCGGCTCGGTGAACCGCAGTTCTGCCCGCTGTTGAAAAAAGCCCCGTGAACCGCGCCCTGCACCGCCCCGTCAAGATCGGCGTCGTCAAGAACGATCATCGCGTTTTTGCCGCCGAGCTCGGATGCCACGGGCATAACGCGGCTTGCCGCGAGTTCGTAGATGCGTTTGCCGACATGGGAATCGCCCGTAAAGTTGATTTTCGCGACGCCCGGGTGCGTAACGATGGCTTCGCCGACCGTATTTCCCGGCCCCGTTATGATATTCACAACGCCGTCCGGAATGCCCGCTTCCTTGATATATTCGCCGAGGCGCAGAACCGTGAGCGGCGCGCATGACGCCGGTTTCAGCACGACGGTGTTTCCCGTGATAAGCGCGGGCGCGAGTTTCGACACGGCCGTGACGAGGGGGAAGTTCCACGGCGTGATAAGGCCCACCACGCCGTGCGGCTCGCGGACCGTCATCATGCGGGCGTTCGGATCACCGCTGATCGTCAGCCCCGTCAGCCCCCGGCCGAGCCCGGCGATATATTCAAATTCCTTATGCGCGAACGGGATATCGAAGCGGCTCGTCTTGCTGATAGGCCCGCCGTATTGCGCCGTTTCTATCGGGATCAGCTCGTTCTGATGCGCCCGCAAAATCTCCGCGACCTTGAACAGCAGCTCGGCGCGTTCCCCGACATAGGTGGCGCGCCAGCCCTCGCGCGCGGCCTCCGCAGCCGCCACCGCGCGGTCCACGTCCTCCGTTCCGCATTTCGGCACGCGGGCGATAACTTCGCCGTTCGCGGGGTTCGTCACCTCCATCGTTTCGCTGCTCGCCGCCTTTGTCAGCTCGCCGCCGATAAGTATTCTGTAATCGTAAGACATGGTTTGCCTCCTTCATGATATTATACAAAGCGATATCCGGAAATCTTCTCGGATTATGGTGAGTATACCGGTAATAAGCGGCAGTGTAATCAGTTTTGCCGCTGAAATAGCAAAGACGTGTTGGGAGAGATATACGAAGGGGCGGAATCGTCCCTTGGGCGCATGGGGCACTCAAAATAACTTGTACGTAATCGTGTGATAATTCCACGCGCGGGCATTCGCCCGTCATTAGAGTTGTAACGAAATTAATCATTTTCCATATTATGTCAACCAGTTAACCGCAAATCAGGTTGAATTTAAGCCATAATCGTTTACGCTTGTTGTACTTAATTTTAATTTCGTTACAACTCTATTGCGAGCGAAGCGAAGCAATCCAGAGCACAGTTCTGCGCACGGGCATTTGCGGGAAATGGCTACTTGGTTTTGAGTGCCCCACCGGGCTCTGCGGGGCTGCGCTTCGCTCCGGCCGCTTCGCGGCTGCTACCGCACCCCTCCGATCCCTTGGCAGAGGTACAGGAGCTTCGCCTGTTTTGCGCGGCTTCAGCCGCAGTGCAAAACAGGACAGCGTAGCGAGGCAACGCCGAGCGGAGGAGAGAGCGAAGCGAATGTTAGCTCCGTCGTACCTCGCACAACGAGGAGCGCAGGGCTTCGCCTGTTTTACGCGGCTTTAGCCGCAATGTAAAACAGGACAGCGAAACGAGCGCAGCGAGTGGAGGAGTGAGCGCA
>JAISEX010000235.1 GCA_031263875.1 Eubacteriales Family XIII. Incertae Sedis bacterium
CGCGGATGGAGGCGGCACGGGGTGGCTTGCTGCCGGTATATTTTCTCTCGCGTTTGGGGTCGCTGACGGGAGAGGCGGGTTCGCCACGGAAAGGACGGGCGGGCGGTGTGCTTTGCCCGCACAGGAGTGAACGACCGCAGGGAGTGAACATTGCGGCCAAAGACCGGAATGAAAGACTTTTCGGAGGCGGCGCGGAATGGCGACGATGGCATGCGCATACGGCGATAATGGCTGACTCTGCGAAGACGGCGCGGAATGGCGCACGTGTTCGCGCAAGGGATAGCAGCGGAAATCCCGCAGGCCGCTTGCGGCCAAGGAATTGCAGCGGATAGCCCGGTGGGGCTGTTTCATCATGGCTAAGATATTCGTATTGTTAAATATTTAACAATTAAGCCGGCTCATTCTTTGCAAAAACAGCCCCATGCGCCCAAAGAAAGACCTCGATTGAGGGAAGAATTTTTATTTTACCGGCGTTTTCGGGATTTGTGAAAAGTTTTCCTTGAAATTGCACGCGCGGGGGCTTATACTGATAGTTGCGATTTATTTTATTTGCAGCACAATGAAAGTGGGGTGAACAATGGCAAATATCAAATCGGCAAAGAAACGGATCAGCGTGATCGAGCGTAAGACCCAGCGTAACAGGCGCGTCAAGTCCCATCTCAAGGAGATACTGAAGGACTTCGAGGCGGCGCTCGCGGCGGAAGACAAGAAAACCGCGCGGGACAAGCTGGCGCTTGCGGAAAAGAGACTGATGCAGGCCGCGTCAAAGGGTACTATTCACCGTAATGCGGCTTCGAGAAAAGTTTCGCGTATCACGACGGCCTTTATCAATGCTTTCGGAAAGGAAGCGCTTCTCGAAAAGGCGGATATGCCCGTGATCCCGGACAAGCCGGCACCGAAGGAAGCGAAGCCCGCAAAGGAAGCTAAAGCTGAGAAGACCGCAAAGTCTGACGTCGCGGAAGACGTGACCGAAGAAGCTGAAACGGAAACGCCGGCGGAGGCAGATGCAAAACCGAAGGCGAAGTCGACAAAGAAGGCGTCCGCAGAGGAAGCCGAAGCGCCCGCAGAGGAAGTTCCTGCGGAGGAGCCGGAAGCCCCGGCAGAAGAAACGCCCGCAGAGGAACCGGAGGCTCCGGTAGAAGCCGCGCCCGCGGGAAGTGGAAGCGCCGCCCGAAGCGGAAACCGAAGAAGCGTAAACTCACCCGTCACCCCCATAATGCGCGAAAACGACTCGCGCGTCATAGTATAAGTTAAATACTCAAAGAGCCGGACGTGTCTCCCGGCTCTTTTACTCTTTTTATGGGCGCATTTTTGGCGCTTCACTTCGTTGCGCGCCAAAAACCGGGCTATCCGGGGCTCCGCTCCACTCCGGCCCCGGCGCGTAAGACGAGCGCTTGAAAGGTGATTCGCTCTGCTTCAGGCTCTCTCTCGTTTTGTTTTCGGCTGCGCCCGCGCCGTGGCTGTTGCGCACCCCTCCTATCCCTTGCGTGGCAAGGCGAGAAAAGAATGTCGCGCGTACACCTTTACGCGGCGTCCCCGTTTACCGCATAAGTGGCAAAAGAAACAAGAAGCGGAGTTCAACATGAGCTTTCTTTCCGTGCCGTCCCCCGTCCATCGGGATTTTTTCAGTATAAAAACACCCGGCAGTTTCCCACCAGACACCTATCGCAAATTTTCATATTACATTAACGGCACATACCGCTTGTTCAAGTATTCCGCATTTCGTCCAGCAGTTTATAGAGAAGCGCGTAGAGCGTTCCGGCCTCGTCTTTTGAGAGCGGCATGCACGGCGCCATCTTCTGCGGGATCAGCGCGGCGTGCCGTTTCAGCGCTGTGCCCGCCTCGGTAACCGTAACGATGACCGTCCGCTCGTCGCTGCCCGGCCGTTCGCGCCTGACAAGCCCTTTGCTTTCAAGGCGTTTCAGAAGCGGCGTAAGCGTGCCTGAGTCGAGTGAAAGGTGTTCGCCGAGCTCCTTTACGCCGACCGGCGTGTGCTCCCACAAAACCATCATCGTGATGTATTGGGTATACGTCAATCCGATTTCGCTGAGATGGGGCGTATATTTCGCGACGACCGCCTTTGACGCGGCGTATAACGGAAAGCAAAGCTGGTTCGCGAGTTTTAATTGCTCGTAGTTCATGTACCGGCCACCTCTCGCGCGAATTGCGCCGCCTTGTTCAAATCGTCCTGATTGGGACGCCCTCTGTTCGCGAGCAGAAATGAGCCGCGGCACTGAAACGCCCGATCATAAACCGTAATTCCCGTGCCCGTGAGGATGGCGCGGACTTCATCGAGCGCGCTTTTATTGCCAGCCGCCGAGCCGAACACGGCAATACGGGTAACGTGACCGGAATCAAGCCCTTGCAAGAACTTCCGCAAGGCGCCGTCAATTTTTCCAGCGTAGATCGATCCGCCAACAAATAACGTATCGATCGGTGCGTCGAAGGGGCGCACTTCCTCAACTGGTTGCGCACAGGCTCCGACCGCCGCTGCGACGGCTTCCGCGAGTTTCCTGGTGTTTCCGCCTTTTGAGGCATAGACGACGGCGTTCATTCTGAATCTCCTATCAATTTTTCGATTTCGCCCGCAAGCGCGGCGGGCGTTTTGGAGGACGCGAAACGGGCGGCGACTTCGCCGTGCCGGTCCACGAGAAACTTCGTGAAATTCCACTTGATTTTGCTGCCGCCAAAACCGCCTTTGGCCGATTTTAGGAAGGTATAGAGCGGGCTTTCGTTTGCGCCGTTGACGTCGATTTTGTCGAACTGCCGGAAGGTAACGCCAAACCGCCCCGTGCAGAAGCTGCCGATTTCCTCGTTCGTGCCGGGCGCCTGATGCCCGAACTGGTTACAGGGAAAATCGAGTATCTCAAATCCCTTGTCCGCATACCGCTCGTAGAGCTCCTGCAACCCGCCGTACTGGGGCGTGAAGCCGCACTCCGTCGCCGTGTTGACGATCAGCAGGACTTTTCCGGCGTATTCGGACAGCTCCACGTCCGCGCCGCTCGCGTCTTTGACGGTAATGTCATAGAGTTTCATATGTATCTCCTTTGGTTTTTCGCAATTTGATTGTGCGCAATTAAATTATACGCAATTGATATTTTGTTGTCAAATTTATGGGACAGGGCGCATGGGGCTAGCGCCCCACCGGGCTATCCGGGGCTTCGGCCGCTTCGCGGCTGCTGCGCACCCCTCCTATCCCTTGCGCGTCGCCGTCGCTCGTGCCTGTTTTACGCGGCTGCGCCGCATTGTAATGTAAAACAGGACAGCGAAGCGAGCAACGCGAGCGGAGGAGTGAGCGCAGCGAACGTTACCTCGCTCCGGTTCCCCTGCGTGAGAAAGGCAAACATCCCGCCCATCCTCCTTACGGCGCCTCCGTCATCGGAAACAAAAAAGCAAACGTGCAAAAGATGTTGTTTTATTCCCATTTCGGCATTGTGGGGGTATATAATAGTTTTGTTAAATCATAATAGTTGAAAGGGAATAACAAATAGTATGGGTATGACGATGTTTCTCGGTTTGTTCTTTGTGATCGGTGTAGCTCTTTTATTCGTGGGCATTTTGTATAAGTCGAACAGGAAGATTCGGCTGACGGCGCTGATTTTGGGCGCGGTCTTTGTCGCTGCTGCGGTGGCGATGGGTTTATTCCTCATTTTTGTGCTGATACCTGCGATGTGAAATGAGAGGAACGGAGGGCGGCAGGGAAAGGGCGCTTATGCCGAATCTGTTTCTCGCTTTTTTTAGTTGCGCGCGTGATGGATCGAGACGCCGGAGGGAGGATGGGCGTGCGGCGGACGGTTCTCGCACAGTTGCGGCTACGGGCGTGATGACAGACGTTGCGGAGACGGCGTGGAATGCCGCTTATGTCCCGCGCAAGGGATCGGAGGGGTGCGGTAGCAGCCGCGAAGCGGCCGGAGCGAACAGCGGAGCCCCGGAGAGCCCGGTGGGGCGCTCAAAAATAAAATGCCGTTTTTAAATACTCACGTAATACTGTCCGGAGGTTACTTGCAAAATTATTTTGAGCGCCTCATGCGCCCGGAAAATCAACCGCGAATCACGAAACGGAATATCACGCTCTCATGACGCCGCAACGCGTTCCGGGACGGGGCTCGGAATGACAGTGACGCGCGGAATTCATAGTGACAAAACGTCCGTCTTGCCGTATGCGGCCCGCGTGGTATAATCTCTGTATGAAAAACATACGAAACTTCTCAATAATAGCGCACATCGATCACGGGAAATCGACGCTCGCGGACCGCATCCTGCAGATAACCGGCTTGGTGGCGGACCGGGACATGAAGGAGCAGTTCCTCGATAATATGGATCTGGAGCGCGAGCGCGGCATTACCATCAAACTTCAGACCTCGCGGCTGACGTACCGCGCGAAGGACGGCAACGATTACATCTTGAATCTTATCGACACGCCGGGGCACGTGGACTTTACCTACGAGGTTTCGCGCAGTCTCGCCGCCTGCGAGGGCGCGGTGCTCGTTGTGGACGCGACGCAGGGGGTCGAGGCGCAGACGCTCGCGAACGTCTATCTCGCGATAAACGAGGATCTCGAAATCGTGCCCGTGCTGAACAAGATTGATCTTGCGAGCGCGGATCCGGACGCGGCGAAGGCCGAGATCGAAGATATGCTCGGCATCGACACCGCGGGAGCGCCGCTGATTTCCGCGAAGGAGGGCATCGGCATTACGGAGGTGCTGGAGGCGGTGGTCGCGAAGATACCCGCGCCGTCAGGCGATCCGGGCGGCAAGCTGAAGGCGCTGATCTTCGATTCCTATTATGATAATTACCGCGGCGTCGTCATCTATACGCGGATATTCGACGGCAAGCTCAAACGGGGCGATATGATACGCCTGATGAACAGCAAGAAGAATTACGAGGTGACGGAGGTCGGCGTGTATTCGCCGGGGCCGGTGGAAACGGACGCGCTTGAAGCGGGCGAGGTCGGCTATATCTGCGCGGCGATCAAGCAGGTTTCGGACGCGCGCGTGGGCGATACCATTACGCATGCGGACGCGCAGGCGGCTGATCCGCTGCCCGGTTACAAAAAAGCGCAGCCGATGGTCTACTGCGGCATCTATCCCGCCGAGGGCGAGAAATATGAGAGCGTCAAGGACGCGGTGGAAAAGCTCCAGGTCAACGACGCGGCCTTCCATTTTGAACCGGAAACGTCGACGGCCCTCGGCTTCGGCTTCCGCTGCGGCTTTCTCGGCCTCTTGCATATGGAGATAATCGTGGAGCGCCTCGAGCGCGAATTCAACCTCTCGGTCATCACGACGTCGCCGAGCGTTATCTACCGCGTTGTGTTGCAGGACGGAACGGTCGAAATGATCCAAAACCCGTCGAACTTGCCGGATCCGCTTATCACGGACCATATCGAGGAGCCGATCGTCAAGGCGGACATTATGATACCGAAGGAATACGTCGGCGCGATAATGGAACTCTGCCAGGAGCGGCGCGGCCGGATGCTCCACATGGAATATATGACGGAAACGCGGGTGTTATTACATTACGAAATGCCGCTGAACGAGGTGATCTACGACTTTTTCGACGCGCTGAAATCCCGGACCAGAGGCTACGGGTCGCTCGACTATGAGTTTATCCGGTACGAACCGTCGCAGATCGTGAAGCTCGATATACTGCTGAACAAGGAGCAGGTCGACGCGTTTTCAATGCTCGTGCACGAATCGAAGGCTTACGCGCGCGGCCGCTTCGTCTGCGAGAAACTGAAGGATATTATCCCGCGGCACCAGTTTGAAGTGCCGATACAGGCGTCCATCGGCCAGAAGGTCATCGCCCGCGAAACCGTTCGGGCGTACCGGAAGGACGTGACGGCAAAATGTTACGGCGGCGACATATCGCGCAAACGCAAGCTGCTGGAGAAGCAAAAGGAAGGCAAGAAGCGCATGCGGCAGTTCGGCGCGGTGGAAGTCCCGCAGGAAGCGTTTACGGCCGTACTGAAATACGATGACAACAAATAAGGACAAGCCGCTCGGCATCTATATCCATATCCCGTTTTGCCTGCAGAAATGCCGGTACTGTGATTTTCTGTCGTTTGCCGCGTGGAGCACGGACAGCGTGACCGCGTATGCCGAGAAGCTGATCGGCGAGATTTCGGGTAGAAGCCGCGCGTACGGGGCGGGGCACCACGTGGACACCATCTATCTCGGCGGCGGTACGCCGTCGCTGCTTCCCGCGAATATGCTCGACGATATCCTCGACGCGGTTTACGCGCGTTATCCGATGGCGGGCGATGTGGAAGTGACGCTGGAGGCCAATCCCGGCACCGTGTTTGGCGGCGTCTTTCAGGAATTCCGGGATATCGGCATCAACCGGCTGAGCGTCGGGGCGCAGAGCTTTAGCGCCGATATGCTGAAATATCTCGGGCGCATCCATCTCGCGGACGATACGGCGGACACGGTACGCGACGCGCGGAAGGCGGGATTCGATAATATCAGCCTTGACCTGATGTTCGGTCTGCCCGGTGAAACGCTTGCCGAATGGCTTCGCGACCTCGATACGGCGATAAATCTCGGGCCCGAACACCTGTCGTTCTATTCGCTGACGCCGGAGGAAGGCACGCCGGTTTTCGACGATATTATCAACGGCCGGGTGAGCGATATATCCGAGATCGACGACCGCCTCATGTACCATCGCGCGATAGAGCGGCTGGCAAAGGCCGGTTACGCGCATTACGAGATCTCGAACGCGGCGAAGCCGGGCTTCGCGTCGCGGCATAATATGAAATACTGGTCGCTCGGCGATTATCTCGGCCTCGGCCTCGGCGCCCATTCGTATTTCGGCGGGCGCAGGTTCGGCAATACGGAGAACATGGCCGATTATATCAGCGCGGCGGCCCCCGAGGAAATGACGGCGTGGGAGCATGTGAACACGGCGTCGGACGATATTTCCGAGTATATTTTCCTCGGCCTGCGGCGTACGGAGGGCATCGATCTGCGGACGTTCGGGCGCGTGTTCGGCCGGGATTTCTGGGATATGTATAAGGAGGAAACGGACGGTTTGATCGAGCGCGGCCTGCTCGCGCACGAGGGCGAAATATTGAAGCTGACGCCGCTCGGCCTCGATTTATCGAATAGGGTTTTTATGGAGTATGTGTAGGTGAGGAGGGCGCATGGGGCTTCGCCCCACCGGGCTTTCCGGGGCTTCGCTGTTCGCTTCGGCCCCGGCGCGTAAGATGGGCGTTTGAGATAGGAGGTTGCTTCGTTGGCTCACAGCGTCGTTTCGCAGATATGCCCGCGCCGGGGCTGCTGCGCACCCCTCCACTCCCTTGCGCGGAAATGCGGGCAGGGTACATGGCATGTTCGTTCCTCCCGGCGGCGACCGGCTTATGGTCTCAGCGGCAAAGAGCGGCGAGATGCGGGATTTGGCGGAGGCATGGTCTCCGTGCCGTCATAGCCGGGACGAAGGGCCGGAATGCGGGCGATGGGAGAGATGGCGCGGAGATGCGATATAAGGCGCCGTTATAGGCGGGGCGTGCGCCGGAAGTGGCGGCGATGGGAGGAACGGCTCTGGCCGTACTGAAAGATGTGCGGCGGCGGCTCGGAATGGCGCATATGTTCCGCGCAAGGGATAGCAGCGGAAATCCCACAGGCCCGGAGCAAAACAACGGCGGGGACTATATGCTGGATTGCCTGTTTTA
>JAISEX010000236.1 GCA_031263875.1 Eubacteriales Family XIII. Incertae Sedis bacterium
TAAAACAGGCAAAGCTCCTGTACCTCTGCCGAAGCCGCGTAAAACAGGCGAAGCCGAGCGACGCGCAAGGGATAGCAGCGGTATACTTTTTCGCCGCAGGCGAAAAAGATACAAGCGGATAGCCCGGTGGGGCGAAGCCCCATGCGCCCGAATCAAAAGCGAGATCGAACGCTTCTTTCGCCGTTTACTCGCTGCAAAAATCCCCGGATTTCCCGCCGGACTTGCGCACGAGCCGCACGTCGCCGATGGTGATATCGCGCTGCACCGCCTTGCACATATCGTATATCGTGAGCGCCGCGACCGAGACGGCCGTCATCGCCTCCATCTCCACGCCCGTCTCGCCCGTGCAGCGCACCGTGGCCTTGATGCCGATGGAGGACGCCGCCGGGTCGAGGGAAAACCCGATATCAGCGCCCGTTATCGCGATCGGGTGGCACATCGGTATTATATCGGGTGTGCGTTTCGCGCCCATAATGCCCGCGACCTGCGCGACCCCGAGCACGTCGCCCTTCGCGATACCGCCGTCCGCGATCAGGCGGAACGTCGCGGGGGTCACGAAAACCGTGCAGGCGGCCGTCGCCGAGCGCAGCGTCTGCGCCTTGTCCGACACGTCCACCATGCGCGAGCGCCCTTCCTTATTAAAATGCGTCAAATCACTCATTTTCGCCTCGTTTCTATCATACCATACTTGTTCAAATTGTCATTGCAGGCTTGACTTGCAAATTTTCTTTGGGCGCATGGGGCTCCGCCCCACCGGGGTAAGCCTGTTTTACGCGGCTTCAGCCGCACTGTAAAACAGAGCATCTATCCCGTGCGCAAGAGATGCGGGCAAAGTGTTCAGTACCACCACCGTTATACGGCGTCACGCTCCATCACGCAAACGGCCTTCCAGCGCGAGAAGCATGCACGGCGCGAGCCTCCACTCCCTGCCGTCCCCGCGCACATTACCCCCCAATAGCGTTCATATTCCGCACACTGTCCGACGACGCCCCACCCTCCAGATAGTGCCGCATCGGTTTTCCGAAAATCCCGCCGCGCATCGCCGCCGCCAGCTCAGCGCCATGCAAGCCTTTCAGCGGGATCTCACCGCTCGAATGAAGACAGGGCTTCATCGTGCCGTCCGGCGTTATCCGCACGCGGTTACAATCCGGGCAAAAATGCGAACTGATCGGATGGATCAGCCCGACCGTCCCCGGATAACCGTCCTTCCGGTACAATTCCGCCACGCCCTCCGTCCCGACGGGCCGCAGCTCCGGCACGCGCTTTGTCACCTCGCCGAGGCCGATAAAACGCGCCTTATTCCAGCCCGCGCATTCGCCGATCGGCATAATTTCAATAAACCGCACGTGGATATTTTCGCGCTTTGTCAGCTCGATCAGCGGCTCTATCTGGTCGTCATTCACACCGCCCATCAGCACCGCGTTTATCTTAACGGGCGTCAGTCCCGCGTCGAGAGCGGCGTCGATCCCGCGCAGCGCATCCGCGAGATTTCCCGTGCGCGTAATAAAGCGGTACTCGTCCGGGTCGAGCGTGTCCAGGCTGATATTGACGCGCCCGACGCCCGCGGCCTTCAGCATTTCGGCCTTTTCGGGAAGCAGCGTCCCGTTTGTGGTAAGCGCGACCTCCTCT
Organism: Eubacteriales Family XIII. Incertae Sedis bacterium; assembly: GCA_031263875.1. Taxonomy (GTDB): domain Bacteria; phylum Bacillota; class Clostridia; order Peptostreptococcales; family Anaerovoracaceae; genus JAITEX01. Next base: position 1,630 of record JAISEX010000236.1, read on the forward strand.
ATACCGGGCGTCCCCGCAACTCTCCGGACGATCTCGTCAATGCCGCGCCGGACAAGCGGTTCGCCGCCCGTTAACCGCACCTTCGTGATCCCGAGCCCCGCGGCAGTCCGCACGATCTCCTCGATTTCCTCCACCGAGAGAATGCTCGTGTGATCGAGCTTTTTCACGCCCGATTCCGGCATACAGTAAATACAGCGCAGATCGCAGAGATCCGTGACCGAAAGCCGCAGATAATTTATTTCGCGCCCGCAGCCGTCTTTCATATACGGAATGCCTGCACGAGAGCGCCCGCTTCAAGGGGCGGCGTGCCCGCCGGGATAAGGACCAGCACGTCCGCGGCGATCAGCGACGCGAGATCCCCGCCGCGCTGGGTCGCTTCCGCCACGAATACGGCTTCGCCGCTCTTGATCGCGAGATTCCCGCGCAGTATCCGCGTCACGGGATTCTTGCGCGTCTGCGCCTCCGCGAGCCGGAGCAGACATTCCTCCGGCCATACGTCGGACCGCCCGCAGAGCTTGCGGATATACGGATGCGCGATATGGACGAGGCCGAGCACCGCAGCGCCCGGGCTGCCCGAAAGCGACAATACCATCGTTTCGCCGAGCATATAGGCGAGCAGCGCGCCGCCGGGACGCATCGCGACCTTCCAGAACAGGACGTTCCCGCCGACGAGTTCGGCTGTCGCCGCGGCAAAGTCATAATCGCCCGTCGACGCCCCGCCCGTCGTGATAACGAGGTCGGAGCACGCGGCGGCCGTCCGGACAGCGGCTGCTATCCGTTCCGGGTCGTCGGGCACGACGCCGCCGTCGGCAAACTCCATACCCAGCTCCCGGATATATCCCTCAAGCGAATACCGGCTGCTGTTATAGATCTTCGCGGGCGGCAGGGGCGTGCCGGGACGGACGATCTCCGAGCCGACGTTTACCATCGTCGCCAGCGGCTTCGTAAAGACTTCGGTGGAATCAAGGCCCTGCGAAGCGATAACGCCGAGCATCGCGGGCGTTATAAGACTGCCGGCCGGAAGCACGACCCGGCCCCGCGCGAAATCCTCCCCCGCGTATATCACGTTTTCGCCGGAACGCAGCGGCCCCGTCACCGTCACCCGCTCGTCCGTGTACTCCGTCAATTCAAATTTGATAACCGCGTCCGCGCCCTCCGGCACCGGCGCGCCCGTCAGGATCTTCGCGGCATGGCCGGATTCCGTGGCGAACCGCGGCGCCCGCCCCGCCGGTATTTCCTCGTCGATAGCGAGCGTAACGGGATTCTCCTGAGAAGCGCCCGTGATATCCGCGCTTCTCAGCGCATAACCGTCAAAAGCGCTCCTGTCGAAAGGGGGATTGTCGATCACCGCGATAAAGTCGCTCGCGAGTACGCGGCCGCGCGCCTCGGAAAGCGTCACCACTTCGGTATGCGTGATCGCGTTTTGCGCCGCCAATAATTCGCGCGCCGCATCGGGCCGTATGTTCTTTTGCATCATTGCCTCCGCCGGGTCATTAAAAAGAGTCATTCTTATTATTTTACCTTTAAATTATACCACTGCGGGGCCGACTCCGCTTGCCGGGGCAGGGATGGCATGGCCTATTTGCTTACGGGCAGTGAGCCACAATCCCGCATATCGAGGAACTAGCGCGTGACGGGCTTAGTGGCACGGCGTTTAGCGTGACAGGTATATCCGCAGTTTTTCTTTGGGCGCATGGGGCTGTTTCGCGGTTACTTATAAAAGATATCTTTGAAAATCTTTGCCGTGTTAGTTTCCATATTTTACTCCTGTTCTCGAAACAGCCCCACCGGGCTTTCCGCTTGTATCTTTTTTGCCGGGGGCAAAAAAGATACCGCTGCTATCCCTTGCGCGGGACATACGCGAACTTCCGTGCCGTCTTCGTAAAGTCTGTCATTGCAGCCGCAAGCCGCAGATCCCTATGCGAGAAAAGTAAACGACACACCCATCCTTCCTCCGGCGACCCCGTTTCTCACACAAACAAAAACCCCGCGCGGGCGAAAACACGGGCGCAAGCCCCCTCTCCCTGCCGTCCCCCGTCATTCCATCCCCCGCTCAAAACCAAACAAAAAAACCAAAAATATCTCTCCCAAAGTATTGACAAAACATTTGCGAGAATATATTATATTCCCATAATAAGCAACTTGAATCTGTATTGAGATTTTTATTGGAAAGGAAATTATAAATGGTAAATAGCAA
>JAISEX010000237.1 GCA_031263875.1 Eubacteriales Family XIII. Incertae Sedis bacterium
TAAAACAGGCAAAGCCCTGCGCTCCTCGATGTGCGAGGTACGACGGAGCTGAAGCTCCTGTACCTCTGCCACGGGATCGGAGGGGTGCGGCAGCAGCCGCGAAGCGGCCGGAGCGAAAACGAAGCCCATGCAAACACCACGGAACGTGCAAGCCGCGGGACAGCGAACCGCCCCTTCCGCCCCGCGTTCTCCCGCAAAATCCGCCGCGCAAAGCACATCACCGCACCGCGAAAAAAGCTAAGCGCGAACCGTCAAGCATTTCGCTTGACACGGCGCCTTACGCCCTATTCCGTCTCCCACGTCGTCCTTCCGCCGAGGACGGTTTTCAGAACGCGAATATCGTGGATCGTGTGATAATCCTCCGGCTTCGTTTCAAACACGTCGCGCTCCAAAAGGATGAAATCCGCGAATTTGCCGGGAGTTATCGTCCCTTTGATATCTTCCTCAGAAGAACAGTAGGCCGCGTTGCGCGTGTACATGCTGACCGCGTCGTAGACGGAAATCGCCTCCTCAATGGCGAGCCCTTCCTCCGGCGTTCCGTCGAGCCGCTTGCGCGTGACCCCGCACTCGATGCCGACAAAGGGCCGCGAGGGTTCGACGGGCGCGTCCGAACTGCCCGTAATCAGCAGGCCCGCGTCGATAAATGATTTGAGCGGCGTAAAATATTTCATGCGTTCGGGGCCGAGCCGCTCCCGCATAAACCCGCCGTTCGAGTTGATGAAATTCGGCTGCATGTCGAGGATGACCGGCAGACGGCTCATTCGTTCGAGATGGCCCGGAGCGATAACGCAGGCGTGTATAATGCGCAGCCGCCGCAGGCCCGCAGACCGTAGCCGTTTCACGGGATCCGGCTCATCGCTTCCCGGATAGACCGCTTCCGCCGCGGTAATAAGCCGCTCCATCGACGCGTCGCCGATGGCGTGCACCGACGCTTCGAGACCCGCGTCGTACGCCTCCTTCAGCAGCGCAATCATCTCGCCCTCCGAATAGAATATATCGCCTTTTATATCCGGCGCGTCGGAATAGGGTTCGAGCATTGCCGCCGTGCGTCCGCCCAGCGCCCCGTCCATAAATATTTTTTTTGCGCCTGTTTTAACCATGTCCGTACCGAAGCCCGTAAGCGGATTCAGTATCGTCGGAAGATACGTCGAATTGATAGTCACTCTTACGGGGAGCGCGCCCTCTTGTTCCAGCAGATGATATTGATCGAAATATTCCAGCGGCGACGCGTTCGCCAGGCCGGAAATGCAGTGCAGCGTCGTCAGTCCGTATTCCGGATATTCCCCGATACCGTCGCGCAGTATCTGCAACCGGTACGCCTGATCCGCGTATTTTTCGTTGAACATGGGGGTAACGTATTTCGCGTACGCAGCCTCCCGCAGCATTCCGTTCGGCTCACCGTCGTCGAAGTAGGCCAAACTGTCGTCGTCCGGCGTCAGTTCCTTTGTCACGCCGAGAAGCTCCAGCGCCTTGCTGTTCGCCATCGTAAAGTGAAGGCAGTGGCTGAATATCAGTACCGGCCGTTCCGTCGTTATCCGGTCGACCTCGTAACGGTTCGGATAACGCTGCTCCGCGAGGTCGGACATGCTGATCCCGCCGCCGAAAAACCACTTATCCCCGCCGCCGTCGTGAGCCTTCATTATATCCACGAGCTCCGCGATATCCTTCGCGTCATTCAGAACGACGTTTTTCCTGTTATTACAGTCCAAAAACGTATGGACATGCGTGTCGATAAACCCCGGCAGACCCATGCGGCCGCCGAGATCCTCCTGTTCCGCCGCCGGATAGCCAAGCGCTTCCTCGTCCGTTCCCGCGTAAACGATCTTGCCGTCACGAACCACGATGGCGCTGACCGTCTCTCCCGGCGCGTTCATCGTGTAGATCTTCCCGTTATAAAACACCTTATCGGCGAATATCATAACAGATCCTCCTTCCAAACGGAACGCCGGCAAAACCGCCGGCGTCCCTTCCATTACTGATTTTATACCGGTCGTCAATACTATTATACCGGTAATAATCGAAAATCCGATAGCTTACGCCTATGCGTTTACCTCCTCGGGAAGACGCGCGGGGCCGGGGCCGTCGAGCAGCTCGGGATGCTTCTCCCAGTTGCCGGGGCTCTTTTCCCATTCGTCCGGGAAGTAACCGTCTAATCTGCCGTGCTTGCCGGAATTCTTCGTCGCGAACCAGAAGATGGCCATGCAAACGATGGATACCGGAAGTGAGGCATAGAGCGGCGCCGCCTGCACAATAGCGGGCAGGAACGGCAGCCAACCGAAGCTACCAGCGCCGTAGACGACCAGTCCGAGGATCATCGTCGTGTAGATGCCCGGCTTCGTCGCTTTTCTCATAAACAGCGTACACATCATCGGTATGAAAAGACCGGCTGATGCGGCCGAATACGCCGTCGTCAGCAGATTGATGATATCCGTCGCCCACAGGGTGATGGACAGAGTAGCGATACCGATGACGACCATGCTGATGCGGAAAAGCTTCAGCGACGTCTTGTCGTCGAGCTTCTTGCCGCTTCTGCTTTCCATGATCGGCTCGATAACGTCCTTCGTGAGGCAGGTCGTCGAGCAGATAAGGCACGTAGAACTCGTGCTCATCGTTGCGGACAGAACGGCCGCAAGGAGCAGTCCTATGACACCGGTCGGCAGATAGGTCTGGATAAGCGCCGGCAATACCATATTCGGATCGCCTCCAAGCTCTGTGATTCTCTCAAGCACGTTCGGCAGGAACAACGCCGACATACCCATCATAACGACCAAGATCGATACGGGGATATAGAGGAACGGAACCATAAAGAACGACTTGAACGCCTTGTCCGCGCTCGAAATCGACGACTGGTACTGGAACGCTGCCTGCGCCACGCCGCCGATAAGGATACACGGCAGAATGATCGCGCCGATAATGTACGGCCATCCGAAGACACCGGGCGCACCGATATTCGTCATGAAGGACAAATCTACGCTCTTAGAAAGCGTCTCCCATACCGCGCCGAAACCGCCGCCGCCGAGCGCCTGCCCAGCCTTGCTGAATACGATAGGCGGCATAATGAACATCATGCCGATAAGGATCAGCGCCACCTGAATGACGTCGGTTATAACGATGGCTCTCAGGCCGCCGGCTGTACAATAGACAATAATAATTCCTGTCGAAACAAGCAAACTGACGACATAGCTCCAACCGAGCAGCACCTGAATGACCGTCGCTGTCGCGATGATCTGAGCGCCGACAAACGCCATATAGCACACGGCGTTGATAAGGCCCGCATACAGCCGCGCGCCCGCGCCCCAGCGATAACCGAAGAACTGGCCTGCGGAACCGGTTCTCGTCCGGTACAGCGCCCGCCATATCTTCTTGATAATCGGAAGATATATGACGTACGTCATACCTTCCGAAAACGCGTACCAACCTCCGACAATACCGAACTGGTAACCCCAACTCGTGCCGCCGACCGAGCTCGATCCGCCCGCACTGTTCGCGGTCTTGCCGATACCGCCGAGGAACACGCCGAGCTTACGGCCCGCCAAAGCGGCGTCCTCACCGGATTTTACGTGCTTTTTCGCGACATAAAAACCTATTGCGATGAGCATCGCAAAATAAGCTACTATGATGATTACATCTATTATTGACATTTCTTAAATCACCTCTCTCCTACAGTTACATTCTAATTACTCCGATATGTGATATCACCTCCCAACACGGTCCTTAACACCTTAATTCCGCTTATCTCATTCGGCTTAACTCCGAAAATATCCCTGTCAAGCAGGATAAAATCGGCGTACTTGCCGATTGAAATCGTTCCCTTGACATTCTCCTCGCTTGAGCAGTATGCCGCGTTCTTCGTGTAGAGGGCGACCGCCTCATACACCGAAATCGCCTCCGACGCCGTCAGGCCCCCCTCAGGAAACCCATTTAAGTCCTGCCGCGTCACGGCGCATTGTATGCTGTTTAACGGAATAGGCGGATCCACCGGAGCGTCCGAGCCTCCCGTCAGTAATATGCCATTGTCGATAAAGGTCTTGAACGCCATCAGGCGTTTCATGCGGTCCGGCCCGAGCCGGTCTTCCGCGATATGCACGTCGGAATGGAGAAAACCGGGCTGGACGTCGAGGATCACGGGTAATTTCTTGATTCTCTCGACATGGCCGGGAGCGATCATGCAGGCATGTATAATGCGGAGCCGTCGGAGACCCGCCGCCTCAAGCCGCTTGACTGGATCCGGTTCATCGCTCGGCGGATAGACCGCTTCGGCCGCGGTGAGAAGAACGTCCATCGACGCGTCGCCGATCGTGTGCGCGGACGCCTCAATGCCCGCGTCATACGCCTCCTTCAGCAGCGCCGTCAGTTCCTCGAGCGTATAGAGTATGTCGCCCTTCGTATTCGGATCGTCGGAATACGGCTCTATCATCGCGGCTGTGCGCCCGCCCAGCGAACCGTCCGTAAATATCTTCTTCGCGCCGACCTTTACCATATCCGTGCCAAACCCGGTCGGCGGATTCAGCGTTTCCGGCAGATACGCCGAATTGATCAGCACCCGCACGGGCAGCGCGCCCTCTTTTTCCAACTGGTAATATTGATCGAAATATTCCATCGGCGGCGCGCCCGCAAGACTCGAAATGCAGTGCAGCGTCGTCAGCCCGTACTGCGGATAGAACCCGATGGTCTTTCGCAGAATGTCGAGCCGGTACTCCTGATCGGCGTACATCTCGTTAAAGGGCGCCGTCATAAATTTCGTGTAAGAGGCCTCGCGCAAAATGCCGTCCGGTTCGCCGTCCTCGAAATACGTAAGGCTTTCCTCGTTCGGCGTCGCTTCCTTCGAGATGCCGGCAAGCTCTAGCGCCTTGCTGTTCGCCATCATAAAGTGGAGGCAATGACTATACAATAAAACCGGTCTGTCCGTCGATATTTTATCGACTTCATACCGGTTCGGGTGACGTCCTTCCGCAAGGTCGGACATGCTGACGCCATAGCCGAACAGCCATCCTTTGCCGCCGTCATCGTGCGCCTTCATAATATCAACGATCCCCGCGATATCCTTCGCCTCATCGACCGTAATATTCAGCCTGCTGCCGCAGTCGATAAACGTGTGGATATGCGTATCGTTAAATCCCGGCAAACCGACGCGGCCGCCGAGATCCTCGCTTTCCGCCGCCGGATACGCCAAAGCCTCCTCGTCCGTTCCCGCGTAAACGATCTTGCCGTCGCGAACGACGATGGCGCTCACCGTTTCGCCGGGTTTATTCATCGTATAGATCCGTCCGTTGTAAAAAGTTTTATCAGCGTATAACATGGTAGATTACCGTCCTCTCGTCAATGTTCCTCATTCTCTTAATCACGCAAAAAACAGCCCCGCGGACATCACGCCGCTGAGCTGCCGGTATGGTCGTTCTCCGGTAAACACGATACGAAAAAACCGTACCCCGCTGATACCGAAGCGCTTACGCTATAATGGTCTGCCCCCCCCCCCCAGGATATGGGAGTTTGTTTCTCTGTCGTTCTGTTTTGCATATATCCCTTTTTACGCGAATCTGCGGAGTTCGTGCACTTCCGTCACCCTGTTCGCTTCGTTCAGATAAGATTTATTACTATAAGTATACTCCCAATAATTCCAATAGCAATAGAAATTTTAGAAATCATGCATAATTATTCATAAATATTTTAGTTTTAATTATAAGAATATTTTATATC
>JAISEX010000286.1 GCA_031263875.1 Eubacteriales Family XIII. Incertae Sedis bacterium
ACGGGACTCGTTTCCCCGACGGACGGAGGGATCGAATTGTTCGGGGAGAGCGGCGCGGGGCTCGGAAAGGCGCGGGCGCATATCGGCAGCATCGTGGAGACGCCGTCGCTGTTTCCCAATATGACGGCGGCGGAGAATATGGAGGCGCAGCGCCGGCTTGCGGGCTTTCCGCGGAAAAACACTATCGGCGCGACTTTGGAACTCTGCGGCATAGCCGATACCGGCAGCAAGAAGGTGCGCAATTTTTCGCTCGGCATGCGGCAGCGGCTCGCGCTGGCAATCAGCCTGCTCAGCGAGCCGGAGTTCCTCATATTGGACGAACCGATCAACGGGCTCGACCCCAAGGGGATAGTAGAAAACCGCGAAATGCTGAAAACGCTCGTGTATGAGAAGGGGATCACGATTCTGATTTCCAGCCATATTTTAAGCGAGCTCGCGCAGCTCGCCACCAATTACGGGATCATCCATAACGGACGGCTAATAAAACAGATTTCCGCGGGAGAGCTGCAGGCGGAATGCCGGCGGTACGTGCAGATCGTGACGGATGACGCGGCGGCCGCTGCGGAAATTATCAAGAGCCTCTTTTCCGTCGAGGATTACGAGATCGTAAACAATCGCGAGCTCCATGTCTTTGAACAGACGGACAAGACGGCGGAAATGAACAAGGCGCTGATAGTGGCGGGCGTTTCGGTCGCGGCGATACGGAGCGCGGGGCAGGACCTGGAAAGCTATTTCATGAAATTAACGGGAGGTGCGGTATAATGGCAAGCATTATCAATTCGGATTTTTACAAACTGCGGAAGAATATTTCGCTCTGGCTGCTGCCGGTCTTCGCGATCGTGGCGACCGTCGTGACAGCGTGTTTTATGCTCTTTGTCGACAGCGCGACGGTCGAGGGCGGCGAGGCGGTTTCGGCGCTCGACGTGTTCGGGTTCGCCCCGGCGGGCGCGCTCGGAGCGCACGCGATGTCTGCGATTACCAATCTCTACGCGATTCTGGCCGTCATATTCGGCGGGCTGTTTATCTCGAATGAATACGCGAACGGCACGGTCCGCAACGCGGTCAGCATCGGGAAATCCCGCGTAAAGATGTACCTCTCCAAATTGATCGCGAGCTCCACGATGGCGTTTTTGGTGCTGCTTGCGTCGCTGCTCGCGTTTATCGGGAGCTTCACCGTTCTGTACGGATTTGGCGACGGAAGCGGTTTTCTCATGGAGACGGCGAAAATATTTGCCCTGCAGTTCCTCTACCATGCCGCCTATGCGGCGCTGGCCTGCATGCTGGCATTCTTGATCCAGAACATCGTGTTCAGCGTTTCGGTCGGGATATTCGCCGTCATTATTTCCGGCGTCCTGACGGACATCTTCACCGCGTTCGACGGGCTCGGCATCTTCGCGCGGCTGCTCCCGAATTAGTACATCACGCGGCTGGCGGAGCATCTGAACGACCCCGCGTTCATTATACAAAGCGTCGTCGCGAGCGTGGTCTTTATCATCGTGACCGCCATCGTCGGGTGCGTCTGCTTCCGGCGGCGTGATATCAAATGAGTATGGATCGCGAAACGGGGGCGGTGCGGGTAAACCGAAGCTGCCCCTGCCCGAACCGGGGTTGCGAGGTATGGGGGAATTGCAAGGCGTGCGCTGCGGAACATAAGGGCAAGCACATGTATTGCCGGCTTACCGGCCGGCGAAAGCGCATCAACGATTTCCTCTGTGTTTTTCTGCCGAAAGGATGAGCGGGATAGATGGGCTAGGCGTTTCGAAAAACTTCTGCTGTGCGTATGTCTGTCAAGCGGGATTCCTGTGTTCGCGGTATTTATTCCGGGCGCATGGGGCTGACGCCCCACCGGGCTATCCGGGGCTCCGGCCGCTTCGCGGCTGCTGCGCACCCCTCCTATCCCTTGCGCGAACAAATGCGGACTTATGTGCCGTCTGCGTACATCTGTCATTGCGGTTGTAGCCGCTATCCGTGCGGGCAACGTACACTACGCCTCCGTTCTTGCTCCGGCGTACCGGTTTATCGCGCGCGCGACACAAGGAAACGGGCTGGCAGGATTCGACATAAGCGTTCGCTCCATGCCATCGCCCTCTTGCGGGCAGAGTTTATGGCTTATGCTCCTAAAACCCCGCCACAAAAATTTTAACAACCACGCCGATGGTAACCGCGGCGCCGATCCCCACGAACACGCCGTATATTTTCCGGGACTCGTGGTCGCTCCATTCCCGCTTTAAATACACGCTGCTCGCGCCCGCAATGCTGACGCCGATCAAAAGTCCGATAATCGTAAATATTGTGCCTGTCATGTTTTTTTCCTCCATTTCAATAAGAGCGATGAGTTTATGATAACGGCCACCGAGCCGACATTATGCACGAGCGCGCCGACGACGGGGTTCAGTATTCCCGTAATTGCGAGCACGATCGCGGCAAAATTCAGGATCATGGCGGCCGAAAGATTGACGGTGATCGTCCGCATCACCCGCTTTGACAGCAGCAGCACATGCGGGATTTCCTTGATATCGTCGCCCACGAGCGCGATGTCGGCCGCTTCGATGGCAATATCGCTCCCCACGCCGCCCATCGCGATGCCGACCCGCGCCGCCTTCAGCGCGGGCGCGTCGTTGATGCCGTCGCCGACCATGCACACGGGCTCGCCCCGCGCTTCGTAATCCCGGACGGCAAGCAGCTTGTCCTCCGGCAGGAGACCGGCCCGCACCTCCGCGATTCCCGCCAAAGCCGCGATATACCGCGCCGCCTGCGGAGAATCCCCCGTCAGCAGGATCGTTTTCACGCCGGTAGCTTGGATGGCCGTGACCGTATCGGCCGCGTCCGGGCGCAGGGTGTCGGACAGGATTATATATCCCAGGACTTTCCGTTCGTTCATTACGTAGATCACGGTTGAACCGGAGTTTTTCGCCGCGGCAATTTCAGCCGCGAATCGTTCCGGCAGCGCAAGCCGGCGTTCGGATAACAGCGCCTCGTTTCCGGCATATACCGCCATTCCGTGGGTAACGGCGTGGACGCCGCGCCCCGCGATCAGCCGGAAATCCTCCGGATCGGCGGGATTTGTTTGGTATTCCCGTTTGTAATGCGCGGTGATGGCCTTGCCGAGCGGGTGCTCGGAGCGTAATTCCGCGCTTGCCGTGAGTGCCAAAAGCTCCGTTTCGCTCAGAGGCGGCTCGCAGCTTTTTACGCACAGCACAGCGGGCTTGCCGAACGTCAGCGTCCCGGTCTTATCGAAAGCGATCCGCGTCACCTTCGAGAGCCGCTCAAGCGCGTCGCCCTTGCTGATCAAAATGCCGTATTTCGCCGCGTTCCCGATGCCCGCCATAATCGCCGTGGGCGTCGCCAGCACCAGCGCGCACGGGCAGAACACGACGAGAATCGTGACCGCGCGAATCACCTCGCCGGTCGCGAAGCCCGTGATCAGCGCGGCGGAGAGAGCGATCACCACGATCCACGTCGCCCACCGGTCCGCAAGGCCGACGATCTTCGCCTTGCCCGCGTCAGCCGATTCCACCAAACGGATCATGCGCTGCAGGGAACTGTCCGCGCCGACCTTGAGCGCCCGCATGTCAAAAGTCCCGAATTGGTTGACCGTTCCGCTCTGCACCTCATCGCCGGCGTCCGTGTCCACGGGAAGCGATTCGCCCGTCATAACG
>JAISEX010000287.1 GCA_031263875.1 Eubacteriales Family XIII. Incertae Sedis bacterium
CGGCCGCGATCGGTATGCAACTACTCGGCATCTGGCTGCAATTCAGAGGTTTCGTGCCGGAAGCCGCCACGCAGAGCGTCGGCGCATTGGGCGCGATCATGGATTCCTTCACGATCATACCGGGCGTTTTGTTCGTGGTAACGGCTCTTATTATGTTCCGCTTTCCGATCACCAAGCGGAAATTCGAGGAGATAAAACAGGCGCTGGCGGAGCGGCATGCCGCGGAGCCGGACGAGCGGGCGTAAGGCGGGCAGGGCGGCGCATCCGGGGTTTCACTGTGCGTATCCGTCAGGCCGTCCGTGAGCAGCCATCCCGTGAATGCGAGGATTTTTACGGGCGCATGGGGCACTCAAATGATGTTGTGCGTGGCCCGCGGGAGAGTTCTTCGCGCGAGCATTTATATAAAAAATGGATTTCATTTTTGAGCGCCCCACCGGGCCATCCGCTTGTATCTTTTTTGCCTACGGCAAAAAAGGATATCGCTGCTGTCCCTTGCGCGTCGCCGTCGCTCCGCTCCGGCTCCCCTGTGCGGGCGGAATACGCCGCACCCCCACCCCTCTACGGCGTCCCATTTTATCGCATGGCCACCAAAACACGCGAGAGGGGACACACCACAAGCCCGCTCTCCCTGCCGTCCCCGTCATGTTCCAAAAGCAATTGACTGAATTCATTCAATATGCTATACTACGTGATATCAGCGCCTTTGTCCAAGGAGGAAATCATTCATTATGCTTCAATTGAGTAACATACGGAAAGCCTATAAAACCGGCAATTTTACGCAAAAAGCGCTCGACGGCGTTTCCGTTGCGTTTCGCGATAATGAATTCGCCGCGGTGCTGGGTCCGTCGGGATCCGGCAAGACGACGATGCTCAATATTATCGGCGGCCTCGACCATTACGATTCCGGGGATCTTGCAATCGACACGACCTCCACGAAGAAGTATAAGGACCGCGACTGGGACACGTACCGGAACAACCGGATCGGCTTCGTCTTTCAGAGCTATAATTTGATACCGCACCAGACGGTGCTCGCGAATGTCGAACTGGCGCTGACGCTGAGCGGGATATCCAAGACCGAACGGCGCGCCCGCGCGAAACGGGCATTGGAGGACGTCGGCCTCGGGGAACATATCCATAAAAAGCCCGGCCAACTCAGCGGCGGGCAGATGCAGCGGGTCGCTATCGCCCGCGCGCTTATCAACGATCCGGAGATTCTGCTGGCCGATGAACCGACCGGGGCGCTCGATACGCAGACGAGCAAGCAGGTGATGGATGTGCTCACCACCGTCGCGAAAGACCGCCTCGTCATTATGGTCACGCATAACAGCGCGTTGGCGGAGCAGTACGCAAACCGCATTATCCATTTGACGGACGGGCAGATCGTATCGGACAGCCACCCGTTCGATCCCGCCGAAGAAAACCAGCGCGTAGGCCGCAAAGCGCGCAAATCGAGCATGTCCTTCCCGACCGCGGTGGCGCTTTCGTTCAGCAATCTGATGACGAAAAAAGGCCGCACGTTCGTGACCGCCCTCGCGGGGTCGATCGGCATTATCGGCGTCGCGCTTATCCTCGCGCTCGCAACGGGGATCAACGCCTACATCGAGAATATGGAGGAAGAAACCCTCAGCACCTATCCGCTTTCGATCCAGAGCGCCGGATTCGATCTGTCCGGCATGTTTTCCGATTTGGGCATGTCGGGAGAGGGCGATTCGGAGAGCGATGATTCCAGCGGCGTCCGTGAGATGAAGATCGTCGAAACCATCTTTTCGCTCCAGAGCAAAAATGACCTCGCGTCCCTGAAGACGTACTTCGATGATAACAAGCGGACGATGGACCGGTATGTCAACGCGATCCATTATTCGTATGATATTACGCCGCAGATTTACCTCGCGGATACCTCCACAAGCCTTGACCAAGTCAATCCCGATTCGGTTACCGCCGCATACGGAATGGGTTCGAATAGCGGCATGGCTTCATTGGGGCTCGGAAGCGGATCGAGCATGATGAACGTGTTCAGCGAGTTGCCCGGCGGCCTTAAATTACACGAAACCCAGTACGACGTTCTTGCGGGGCACTGGCCGGAGAACTACGACGAGGCGGTCCTCGTGCTTTCGGCGAACGGCAAGATCACGGATTATGAGCTCTACGCAATGGGCTTGCGCGACCGTTCCGAACTGAAGGCGATGATCGAGTCGTTTACAAACCAGACGGACGCCGATATCGAAGTCGGCAAAGAGGGCGGCGTCTACTCCTACGACACGCTGATGTCCGTCGGGTTCAAGATCGTGGGTCCCGCCGACCGGTATCAGTACGACGAGACCTATGACATATGGGTGGACAAATCCGGCGACAAGGCGTATATGAAATCGCTGGTGGACAAGGGCCTTGCGCTGAAAATCGTCGGCGTCGTGCAGCCGGACCCGAACGCAAAGGCGGCCTCTCTGACGCCCGGCATCAATTACACCTCCGGTCTTATCGCGCATCTGATGGAGCAGGCCGCGGAAACGGAGGTCGTGAAACAGCAGCTCGCCGATCCCGCCGTCAACGTCCTGACCGGAAAGACGTTTGCCGAGGAACAGGAAGACAGTGGCTCTCAGTTTGATTTCTCGAAAATAATTACGGTCGATGAGAGCGCGCTGCGGAGCGCCTTCGATTTTGACCCGTCCGCTCTCGATTTCGATCTCTCCGCTTTGAATATCGATCCTTCGGGCTTCAACATCGACCTTTCCGCCATCGATTTCGATCCGTCGTCTCTCAACATAGACATGCCCGACTTTGATATCGATATGGGAGCGCTGATAGACGCGCTTGCGGGGGAAGTCAATATTCCGTCCGAAGCGATCACCGGTATTACGCTTGAAATCCTGCAGGATTTTTTGACGGATGAAGCGAGCAAAGGCGTGACCGATCCGGCCCAGATAACCGCGGATCTCTCCGATTATCTCTCGAAACCGGAAACGCAGGCATTAATTGCCGGCCGGTTGTCGCAGGTCATCGATCCGTCCGCGTTAGAAGCGCAGCTTGGAAAAGCGCTTCAGGGTTTCATACAGTCGGCGGTGCAGACCTCCGTCACGCAGATGATGGGGATGGTGCAGGCGCAGATCCAAGCGCAGTTCCAGCAGGTCGCGCAGGGCATTACGGCACAAATCCAGCAGTCGATGACAGGTGCCACGGCTCAGATTCCGGCCGCCCTGCAAGCCGCTATGGGCAAGCTGTCCGCGCAGATGGGGAATATCGACGGTCAGGCCATAGCGCAGGCGTTCCGCATCAATATGGGCGAGGAAGAAGTCCTCGAACTGATGACGTCGATCATGAATCCGGTCGAGAGCACATACGAGCGGAATTTGACCACGTTGGGATATGCGGATCCGAGCGTCCCGTCCCAAATCAGCATCTATCCGCGCAATTTCGAGTCGAAGAAGGAAACCATCAACATCCTCACCCGGTACAATGACCGCATGGAAAAGGCCGAAGAGCCGGACAAAGTGGTGCGGTACACGGATTTTGTCGGCGTGATAATGTCGTCCGTTACGGATATCGTCGATTTGGTCAGCTATGCGCTTATCGCCTTTGTGTCCGTCGCGCTGGTCGTCTCGTCGATTATGATCGGCGTCATCACCTTTATCTCGGTGCTCGAACGCAAGAAGGAGATCGGCATCCTGCGCGCGATGGGCGCGAGCAAGCAAAACATCCGCCTCGTGTTCAACGCGGAAACGCTGATTATCGGGTTTGTCGCGGGCGTATTGGGCGTGCTGGTCACGCTGCTGCTGTCCGCCATAGGAAACATCATCGTCTTCAACGAGCTGGGCGTTTCGCAGATCGCGCAGCTTCCGCCTGCCGCGGCGGTCGCTCTCGTGGCGGTCAGTATGTTCCTGACGCTTATCGCCGGTCTGTTCCCCGCCTCCGCTGCCGCGCGGAAGGACCCGGTCGAAGCGCTGCGCTCCGAATAAGCGGGAGAACGCGAAAGGGACTGGCTTCGGCGTGGTGTTTTTGGGCGCATGGGGCACGGGGTGCCCCACCGGGCTTTCCGGGGCTTCGGCCCCGGCGCTTCGCGCCGTGGCTGCTGCGCACCCCTCCTATCCCTTGCGCGTTGTGTCATCGCCATTATCACATCATTCACCAACCCTGAAATCAACAATTTCCGCAGGATTTATAAAATAACCGTTGATTTTCGGCGAGTTTTTGCTTATGATACAAAGGGTGAAAATGAGAGAGAAGAAAACGGAAAGGCAGATATGAGTTTTAAATTACCGAAATACAGAGAACCTGATTTTACACAGGAGATTTTTGCGAACGCGCCGAGCGTGCGGACGGCGGCGGTCGAGATCGACGGCGTCGCGCCGGAGGATTTCCACGCCACGTCGATGTATCCGGAATATTTCAAGATAGACGGCGAGTGGAAACTGATAACGGGCACGCGTATGGATTGCGTTCCGGTGCTGCAGGAGGACGGCTCTCCGGAGGCGACCGAATTCCGCCACCTGAGGGCCGGCGACCGCGTGATAGTGGGACGGAACGACGATGGCAGCGAGGGCATTTACCTCTACACGAAGGGGTTTGTCCGCGACGGCGCCGCGGCTACGGACAGTTTTTCGTTTCGCTCTGGCCGGAGCCGGGAAACCTCGTTCGCGAGCGATTACGAACGGCTCGTGTCGCTGTTACGCCATGACGCGGATCACGGTCATATCGTCTGGGTGCTCGGTCCCGCGGCGATCTTCGATAAGGAATCGCGCAAGGCGATGGAATATATCGTCGGCAGCGGGTATTGCCACGCGGTATTCGGCGGGAACGCCGTCGCGACGCACGACCTCGAAGCCTCGATGCTCGGTACGGCCCTCGGCCAGAACCTTGAAACGGGCGAAAACGTCCATAACGGGCATTACAACCACCTCGATCTTTTAAACCGCGCCGCGCGCGCGGGCTCCGCGAAGGAGATGATAGCGGAATACGAGCTTGGCGGCGGCCTTGTCTGCACGTGTGTCAAGCATAATGTGCCGCTCGTTCTCGCGGGGTCGGTCCGCGACGACGGCCCGCTTCCCGAGGTCGTCTGCGACACGGGCGAGGTGCAGGATATGATGCGGGCGCATACGCGCCGGGCGACGACGGTGGTCTGTCTCGGCACGCAGCTCCATTCCATCGCGACGGGAAATCTGACGCCGTGTTACACGGTGACGGAAGAGGGCGTCAGGCCCGTCTTTATTTACGCCGTCGATATTTCCGAGTTTGTGCTGAACAAACTGCGCGACCGCGGTTCGCTGGAAGTGACCACCATCGTGTCGAATATCCAGGACTTTTTGTTTAAAGTCGTCCAGCTTTTGCGTTCCTGACGGCAGGCGGGGAACGCTCGGTAACCGCTTTGCCAATATACATAAAGTCCGGAATAACGAGAAAGGCGAATTTCCCGAAAGACTTCACAGAATTAAACAATGGTGATAGAATTATAGTACAGGGAGGCCCAACGGTCACTCCCGTAAGGAAATGAGCCGCTTAACTCACGTGTTAGGCGGTCTCTTTATGGTAATGGTAATGATTATCACTACTATAAAAATGCAAACACATATCTGCATACTCGACATCCTCCTTTCCGGTGACCTCCAATTTGGTACGCCACGGTTAAGTAATAACGGATGAGAGCAACCGCCGGGACTTACACCCTGTATAGTAGTTATATCATATTAATTCATTAAAAGCAACATAAAATCAAATATGGGAATAAAATATTTTTGTGAAATGAGTTGGTAACGTGGATTTCGGAACGCGTTCTGCTGTACTCATAGTCCAGAATTCTACGGGAGACGGCGGGGAGAGGGGGCTTGCGTCGGGTTTTGGTTCTCGCGCAATTTGATGCTCGTGTGAGAAACGGGGACGCCGTAGTAGGATGGGTGTGTCGCGTGCTGTGCCCGCATGTTGATAGCGGCTTGCAACTGCGATAATTGATAGTACAGGGCGGCGCGGAATGGCGCGTATGTCCCGCGCAAGGGATAGTAGCGGAAATTTCGCAGACTACGCTCGTACTGATACTGTTGTCGGGGGGATTCCGGGGCGAGCCCGGAATGACAACAGGGGTATGAGCGGAATTACAGCGGATAGCCCGGTGGGGCACTCAAAACACGAAATTATTTTTTGTGAATGTTCGCGTGGAGAACTTTTCCGCGATAAGTGGCAAAAACTTTTTGAGGGCCCCATGCGCCCTCCGCATATAAAGCCGTTGCATGAGCAACTAAATTATCGAAAAATGTTGTCAAAACAACGGAATTGTGGTTCCGATAATTATATTATAAAATCAATCTTAAAGAAAGCATTATTATCAGAAAAACAGTATGAAAAGACAGTATTTGATGGCAGTGATGACGGCTGTCTTCCTCATTATGCTCGTATGTTCGATGACCGGTTGCAAGAAAAGCCCGGTGATCGAGCAGATTATCTATGACCAAAACGCGAAGGATGTGGACCGGTCCGCGGAAGCGCTTATCAAATATGCGGAGAACAATGAGCTTCCCGATATCAGTCTGCCGCCGGCGGAGAAAAACCCGGACACCAAAAAGAAGGATCAAGAGGTAAAAGCGCCAGCCAAGGAGGGTACGCAGAAAAACCCGGCTGCGGCGCCGCAAACTCAGCCGAACGATACGACTGCGCCGACGGAAAGCGGCAAAACGCCGGAGCCCACGGAGCCGGACAGCGATACGGAGGGAGAAACGCCGACGGGCGGCCCGGATACGGCGGGCCCTTCGGACGACCCGGACAGCAGGGAGATCATCGACTCGAACGGCGAGAAGGTGGCGCTTCCGGAGAAGGTGAATTCGGTGGTGGCCGCGGGGGACGCGGCGGTGATCGTTCAGATGCTCGGCGGTAAGGGCATACTTCGGGGCACGTCGCAGAATATCGCGTCGAGCGCGCTCGGCCAGTCGGTCTTCGCGTCGCAGGATATCGGCGAGGCGAAACAGCTCTGGTCCGGCAACGGTTCGTCGCCGATGAGCGCCGCAAATTTCAATGCGCTGCTCGGCATGAAGCCCGAAGCCGTCGTCTATATATCGGGCGGCAATTCGTTTTCCTCCGCCCAACTCAAAACGCTGAAAGACAACAAGATCGCGACGGTGGCGCTGCCGCGGCTCAATACCTACGACAATATCCTCGACGCGGTGAAAATAGCGGGCGGGATGATAGCGGATCGAAGCGCCGAACCCGGCGGCGTCAACGCGAAGACGCTCGCGGACGAGTACGAGCGGTATTCCAAAAATCTGCTCTCGTCGGTGCAGAGCAAGGCCGGCGGCCGGTACACGTGGAACGGGATCGATTTCAATAACGATTCCGGCATAAACGGCGTGAAGAAATATTCGGGCCAGACGACGAGAAACGGCAAATACACGCTGTTTATTTCCGGCTGGGATTCCGGGGCGAACTTTACGCTGACGGGAAACGGCGCTACGCTCGTGCAGGAGGCGGGCGTGGCGGTGGCGCCGCGCGGATACTCGCTGAGCCCGCTCAGTTATTATATGAGCGTTGCGGGCGTCCTGAACAACGGGGCGCGGTTTACGGAGAAGTCCAACGATTATCTGGCGGCGCTGCCCGTGAATCTCAATACGAACACGCCGAATATTACCGGCAGTACGCTGAAGATGTATTCGGATAAGGCCGAGAATATGCTGCGCGTCTGGGGCGGGGACGATACGCTTGACGTGGGCCTCGGAGAACCCGGCAAGAATTTCACTTCCGTCGTGGTGGATTCCGCGGCGACGAAGAACCGGATAAACGCTTCCGCGGTGGTCTGGAAATCCTACGGGAAAAATACCGTCGATAATATGACGGATTACGGCTTTGTCGCGAATGCGGGCGGTTCCGAAATGCTGATAATCAGCTATATCCGCGGCGATTACGATATTTACGTGAATCCCTGCGGCGTGTCGAGCTGGTCCGAGGGGTCGCCGGAGAGCGTCCTCGAAGCGATGTGGACGAGCTGGCGCATCGGCGGCGCGTCGAGCGAGGCGGAGGTAAAAACGGAAGTCAGGAATTTTTACAAGAAGTTTTACCGGTATGATCTGTCGGACGCGCAGGTCAATAAAATTTTGGCGGGTAACTGATGACGGGCGGCGTAAGCAGGCGAATGAAAAATTCTGCGAATCGCCGGAGCTGCTGTGAGGCGGTGAGCAATGGAATATAATGGAAATCATCCATGGATTATGAATAACATATACATTACACGGATCGCATAAATCAAGTGGATCATAAGAGAAGCGCGGGGGCGGATCGGAAACTTCGCAGCAATCGCGCGTGAACAGAGAATTTTATAACATTCGTAACAGGCGTACTATAAACTTTCGCGGCGGCGCATACCAGTCGGGAGCGAAACGGCATCACATTCTATTCGGGTAAAGAAATGAGGCAACTAATGAAGAAACGTACGGACAGAAAACTTATCGGCATCGTTCTCTCGGTGGCTCTTGTCATCACGGCCTTCGCGCCTCTGCCGGCATCCGCGGCGGACGCGGTATCCGTATCGACGGAGGCGCAGCTTGTCTCTGCGCTTGCGGCGGCGAGCACGAGTTCCTCATCACCGACGAGCATCACCGTGACGGCTGATATTACGCTGGGAAATCCCGTGACGCTCGCGGCGGGGCGTTACGCGGCGCTGTCGGGCAACACGGCGGCGCGAAAGATAACGATAAGCGCGCAGGCGGCAAACGCGCAGCGGTCCGATACGATCGCCGTCCTTCAAAATTACGGAGGACTGTCCGTCGGCAATCTGATTATCGACGCCGGGAAGTATATGCGCGCGGTCACGGTAATGCCGGGCGGCGGGCTGACGCTGAACAGCGGGGCGGTCGTGCGGAACGGGCGTCTTGGCGAAGCGAACGGCAAGAATACGGGCGGCGCGGGCGTCCGTCTGGAAAACGGATCGGCGGCGAGCTTCGCGACGCTGACGCTGAATTCCGGGGCGGAGATAAGCTCCTGCTCGAGCGCGGGTTCGTACATCGTGGAGGGCATCGGCCTCTTTGTCGGCCGGTACGCGAAAGCCACGGTGAACGGCGGCAGTATAAGAAACAACACGGATCCGGACGCGCGGTTTAAGGCGAAAGGCGGCGGCGTCTTTGTGCGCAACGCCGGCGGGTCGTTTGCGATGAGCAGCGGACAGATCAGCGGGAATTCCGCGTTTGGCGGCGGCGGCGGGATCTACGTCGAGAACGGCAATGCGGATATACGCGGCGGCAGCATTTCGAACAACCAGAGCGTCTACGGCGGCGGCATCTACACGTTGGCGCAGACGGGATTTTCCGGCGGGAGCATTACCGGCAACACCGCGAAGACGAGCGGCGTTCCGTCCAACACGTCCCCGGCGGACCGGGGGAACGGCGGCGGCGTCTTTATCGCTTCCGGCACGTTTTCCATGAGCGGTTCCGCGGCGATCAGCGGCAACAAAGCGATACAGAATATGAGCGCGAACACGGGTAATTACAACAGCGCCCAAGGCGGCGGCGTCTACGTCCACGGGATCTTCAATATGAGCGGCGGCAGCATTACGGGCAATTCCGCGGAGGCGACCGCGAATCTCTCGTCGCCCGCGGCGGTCGGCGGCGGCGTGGCGATCGGCGGCATCGCGGGAGGCGGCGCGACCGGCGGCATGGTCGGCGGCGAAGGCACCGCTTCGTGCGTCTATAATTTTACGGGCGGCAGCGTTACGGGCAATACCGCGAAGAACGACGGCAGCGGCATCTACGTCAACGCGGGCGAGAACACGCTCGGCATCAATGTCAGCACGCCCACGTGGGTCCCCGGGAGCGGCGCGGTGCGGCTGTCGGGTTCGCCCATCTGCACCGGTCACACGCGGGACAACGCGTATCTGCCGGCAGGCGTCAATCTGATTATCGCGGGAGGACTGGATAATGCGGCGCGCATCGGCGTCGCGAGCGCGCAGACCGCCCTCGGTACGGTGATAGCGAAGCCGGCTTCGGGATATGAGATCTCGTATTCGGACGCTTACGCCTTTGAAAATACCGGCGGCAGAAGCCTCTCCGTTTCCGGCGGCAATCTCGTGCTTGCGCAGGCGGGAAGCGGCGGCGGCACGTCCATCGAGAGCGGCAGCATCGCGGCTCTCGCGAGCCAGACCTTTACGGGCGCTCAGATAAAGCCGAGCGTTTCGCTGACGCTTGGCGGGACGGCTCTGCGGGAGGGAACCGATTACACGGTATCCTATCGCGATAACGTGAACGCGGGAACCGCCACGGTCACGGTTATCGGCACGGGCGCGTACAGCGGCAGAAAACAGGCGTCCTTTACGATACAGCCGCGGAATATCTCGGAGGCGACGGCTTCCGCCCTGTTCGACCGCGTGTATACGGGACAGGCGCTGACGCCGAACGTCGATGTGACGTACGCGGGAACGGCGCTGCTGTCCGGCACGGACTACCGCGTCACGTATTCGAATAACGTGAACATCGGCACGGCGAACGCTGTGGTCACGGCGGTGAGCGGCGGCAATTACACGGGGTCGCGCAGCGTGAGTTTCCGGATTATCGCTGCTGCCGGTCTTTTGACGGCGAATAGCGAGGCGAGCCTGACTGCGGCGATCTCGCAGGCGGCGGGCGCGGCGACGGTCTATATAACCGCGCCGATAGAAACGAGAAATACCGTCACGATCCCCGCCGGCAAGACCGTCACCTTTATCGGCAACGATGACGACGCGGTGATATCCGCCGGAGCGGAGCGGGAGAATCTGCTGGACGTGTCCGGCCGTCTGACGCTCAGCGCGATAACGCTCGACGCGAAGGATAGGGCGCGGGTCATACACACGGGGACGAACGCGGCCGTGGAGCTGCAGAGCGGTTCCGTGGTAACGGGCGGCAGAGCGCTCGACGGCGCGGGCATTTATAACAGCGGGACGCTGACGATCGACGGCGGGCAGGTGACCGGGAACGATAAGATCGACGCTTCGCGCAGCACGGGTCACGGCGGCGGCGTCTACAACGCGGCAGGCGCGACGCTGACGTATAAGCGCGGCGACGTGTCGGGCAATTACAATTCGCAGGGCGGCGGCATCTACAACGCGGGCCGCCTGAATATCACGGGCGGCGCGATAAGCGCGAATTCCGCCACGGGTTCTGTGGTGAACGGCGTGTCTGGCGAGGGCGGCGGCATCTATAACGCGGGTACCGCGGATATCACCGGCCTGACCGTTTCGCGCAATACCGCGACGGAAAACGGCGGCGGCATCCGCAACGCGGGCAGCCTCACCTTCCGCGGCGGTTCGGTTTCGGATAATAGGGCGACGGGCGGCGACGGCGGCGGCATCCACACCTCAAGCGCGCTGACGCTTTCGGGCGGCACGATCGAGGATAATGAAACGGCGAGCGGGTACGCGACCTTCAATCCCGTGTTGCAGACGGGTTCGGGCTCCGGCGCGGGCGTCTGCGTTTCCGCCGGCAGCTTTACGATGACGGGCGGCAACATCCTGAACAATAGGGCGACCACCACCTATATCAGCGGCACGTATTTTTCACCGCTCGCAAACGGCGGCGGCGTCTTCGTCGGTAACAACGCGGCCAACCCGTGCGTGTTCACGATGAGCGGCGGGACGATCCGCGGCAATTCCGCGACGGCGTATAACAGCGGCCTTGAGCGCGGCGACGGCGGCGGCGTGTATGTCGCGGGCGGCAACGGCGTCTATAATAATTACCGCTACTATCCCGGCGAATTCAGAATGAACGGCGGGACGATCACGGGCAATTCCGCGTCCGACCTCGGAGCCGACGTCTTTGTGAACAACCGGCTGCGCTTCGGCGATCCGGCTTCGACGACGTATACGGACACATCCGGGCTTGCGCGGCTCGAACTGAACGGCGGCATCGGCGTCGGTTCCCTCTATCTGACGAACGGCGTTTCCGCGAGTACGCGGACGGGGATCACGGCGGCGGCCGGTTCCCTCGGCTTCGTTTCCGACACGCCGGGCGACGCGAAGATCCTCGCGGGGAGCGCGGGCTACACCGTCAAGGCTTCCGACGCGGCGGCCTTTGCGAATCAGGGCGACCGGCGCGGCGTGGGCGTCGATTCCGCGGTCAATGCCGTGGTGCTGCAGGCCGCGGATATCTCGGATATCACCGTCACGATCGACAAGGAGACGTACGAATACACGGGCGCGAATATTCAGCCGGTCCCGAAAGTCACCTCGCCGGACGGGAAGACACTGACGGCCGGGAAGGATTACACGGTCACGTACAGCTCGTATAATGCCGTGATGGAGGATTACAGCGGGGAGGACACGAAAAACGCGGGTCCGAAGCGCGTCATCGCCAGCGGCCGGGGCGATTACAAGGGCAGCGTTTCGGCTGACTACGAGGTGACGCCGAAGCCGATCACTGCGGTAACAGCCACCATTCCGAATCAGGCGTATACGGGCAATGCTATCAGGCCCGTTGCCGCGCTTTCGATCAGCGACGGCGGCAGGCCGCTGCTGCGCGGGACCGATTATCTGATCGATTCCTATGGGCCGAACGATACGGTGGGCACGGGCACGGTGACGCTGAACGGCATCGGAAATTATGCGGGAACGAGAACCGTTACGTTCAATATCGTCGACGGTTGGATAAAACAGTCCGACGGCACGTGGAAATATTACGCGAACGGCACGGCGGTAACGGGCTGGAAGAAGGTCGGTACGAAGTGGTATTACCTCGACGGCGCGAAGGGCGGCACGATGGTGACGGGCTGGAAGCTGATCAATAAGAAGTGGTACTACCTCGACGGCGCGAGCGGCGGCGCGATGGCGACGGGCTGGAAGAAAATCAGCAATAAGTGGTATTATCTCGACGGCGCGAAGGGAGGCGCGATGGCGACGGGCTGGCTGAAAATCGGCACGAAATGGTATTACCTGAATTCCAGCGGGGCCATGCTGACGGGTACGCAGAAGATCGGTGCAAAGAGGTACGTCTTTAATTCGAGCGGCGTATGGATAAAATAAAACAGACCGGCAGTTCGCTTGATGCCAAGATAAAATTCAATATCGAAGCGGCCGAGCATGAGTTGTTCCGCGACGAGAAGATCCGCCATAAGCGGATCGACCGGCGGGCGCGCACGCTGGCGGCGCTCGCCGTGATGTGCGCGATTGCGTATTTCGTCTGTCTGTTTTTGCCCGATAATATCACGGTCAACGCGGCGCAGCACAATCTCGCGTGGTATTTCGAGATGACGAGCAAGAACATCTCTGTGTTCTTCAATACGCTCGCGGGCACGGAAACCTCGTCGACGCGCTGGCATCTGACGCAGTATCTGATCGTGGCGCTGGTCGGCATGGCGCTGTCCGTCAACGGGGCCGTCTATCAGGGCGCGTTCCGCAACGCGCTCGCGTCTCCGACGACGCTCGGCGTGCAGACGGGCGGGGCGCTCGGCGGCACCGTCTATATTCTGCTGTTCTACCGGGAGCAGACGGGAATCACCTATGCCCTTACGGAAGCGCAGAACAGAAGCGTTTTCGAGCGGTACGGCCAGTCGGTTTTTATGATGGTGGGCTGCTTTATGATGGTCGCCTTCGTCCTGTTCGTCGCGCGGCGCATGAACCGGGGCGGTCGGCCGTCGTCCATCGGATTGGTGCTGTCGGGGCTCGTGTTCGGCGGGACCGTTGGGAGCGTGCTCGGCCTGATCCAGTATTATCTGCTGATGAACGACCCGGAGGGCGGCATGTCCTACGCCCTGCGCTATATTATGATGGGCACGTTCGATTACGTGTACACGCCGCTGCATCTGCTGCTGATCGGGACGCCGATAATCCTCTGTATGGCGGTCGTGATGGCGCTGCGCAAGAAGCTCAATCTGCTCGCGTTCGGTGAGGACGAGGCGCGCACCATGGGCGTCAACGTCGACCGGATACGGCGCGTCGCGATTTCCGTCGCGACGGTGCTGACGGCGGTGATCATCTCGTTCTGCGGCATGATAGGCTTTATCGGGTTTATGGTGCCGCATGTGGCGCGGCGCATGGTGGGGCCGGATTTTAATTACCTGATACCCGGCTCGGGTCTGCTCGGCGCGCTCATTATGATGGTCGTCTTTCACGTCGGCCGGGCGTTCGGGCTCGCGAGCACTATCGGCCTGATGACGAGCCTCGTGGGTGGCAGCATCTTTATGCTGCTGCTTCTCACGTACCGGAGGAGGGGCCATGCCGATTGGGCTTAAATTTGAAACTCATGCGCAAAAAATGCGGCTGCTCATCTGCGCGCTGATCGTTCTTTTCCTCGCGTCGCTCTGCATACGCATGGCTTCGCGCGGATTCCAGGCGCCGGCTGATGTCTTTGAAAATCTCTGGCTCTGGATAAAAATAGGCGTGAGCAAATTCACGCACGGCAGCACGTGGCTCTACCGCTTTTCGCTGATCTCGGAGCGGGGCGTCGGGTATAATGACGCCTACGGGCGGCTGCTCGTTTCGCTCGTCACCTTTGTGTGCGGCATGCTGCTTGCCCTCGCGGGCTACATCTTTCAGAGCGTGTTCCGCAATCCGATGGCGGCGCCGTCGATGCTCGGCGTGGGCACGGGCGTGCAGGCGGGCCTTATCTATATGGCGCTGACCTACGGGGCCGCCGCGACGTCGATGCCGCGTGAAAAATACACCTACTGCTATATCTTCGCGCTCGCGATGCTCGCCCTCGTCATGGCCGCCGCGAAACTCTCGAGCGGCAAGCGGAAGTTCTCGGTCTTCGATCTGCTGATAGTCGCCGCGATCGTGTCGCAGATAATCGGCGGGGTCACTTCGTATTTCGTCTATGGCATGGATAACAGCTTCGCGCTTATCCTGCAAAACCTCTCGAACGTGCTGAGCGTCAATACGGAGCCGGTATCGCTGATCATGCTCGCCGCGGTGACCGTCCTCACGGTAACGCCGTTTTTCCTGATGCGTTTCAGCTTTAATTCCGTGTGTTTCGACGGCGATGAGTCGAACAGCATGGGTCTGAATACGCGGGTGGTGAAATTTACGGCGCTGGTGCTCGGCAGCCTGATGATGACGGCGGGCATGGTACACTGCGGCGCTGTCGGCATGGTGTCGCTGATCGTGCCGTTTATCGCGCGCGGCGTATTCGGCGCCGAGTCGCGGAAGCTCTTTTGGGGCAATCTGCTGATCGGCGGCTTTGTGTTGCTGCTCTGCCGCGACATCGCCTTCTTTATCCCATTCAGCATCGACGGTATGCCGATCGGGACGGTCGTCGAATTCGTGACGTTGCCGGTATTCGTGGCGATAATCACGGGACGCAGGAGGACCTGGGAATGAAGCTGGAGATACGCAACGCCTCGTGCGGTTACGGCATAAAAACCGTGCTGGAGAATATTAGCTTCGAGGTGCATACGGGCGAGATCTGCTGTCTGCTCGGGCCGAACGGGGTCGGCAAGACGACGCTGTTCAAGACGCTGCTGAAGCTGATGCCGCCGCTTGCGGGCGAGGTGCGCATAGACGGGCAGAATATCGCGTCGTGGTCCGCGCGGAAAC
>JAISEX010000019.1 GCA_031263875.1 Eubacteriales Family XIII. Incertae Sedis bacterium
ATCGTTTGAATCTCAAGGGTATAATCGTGTGAGCCTTGACCGCGTTACCAGCCTTGATACGCCGACGCATAAAGGAATAGATGGGGTTTATTTTAACGAAGGACCTCCACCCAGATATGCGGTCGGAGAGGCAAAGTTTGGAACGGGCACACTATCAAAACTGGTAGACGATACCCCGCAAATGAGTGACAAATGGATTCGAGAGAGATTGACCGATTCTGTTGGGGAAGATATGGTTAGACAGATTAATAAAGTCGGATATGATCGAGTCTTGGTGAAGGTTGATGCAAATGGAAATGCAACGCATCATCTTTTAGATGACTTAGGTAAAATAATAAAATAGGAGGAGCTGTTATGAAATTAAGAAATGAAATAAGGGATGAAGCATATTTCCGGGAATATCTTGGTAATAGAATCTATGACTTAGAAGATTACCAAACAAGCTTGGACAATGACGAAATTCGAGAGGACAGAATACTTCCGGTCAAGGAGGTTATGCAAGATATAAAATATAAAGTTATGGTGGCAAAATACTCGGCAGGTTACCCGCTTGAAGAAATAAAAAAAGATTATATAGAGGTGCTAAACGGAATATTCCCATACTGGTCGGACAACCCGGAACTATCGGAAAGAATCAACATGGTAGCTATTGGGATCATGTTGGAAATCGAAGATGAGTATTTCGATGTATTAGCAAAGTTCATAGACGAAACCGGCGAAAAAGAGTATATGTTTGATTATTTCATTCACTCTCGCAGACCGGGATGGGAGATTTCGGATAAAGTCCGTTTTAGCGGGGTTTTTGGTTGGATAAAAGAAGTCACGCATATGAACAAACCTGATGCGGAGGCTTTTCTGGCGGAGTACTTGAAAAATAAATGGTACTCTACACATGAAGATTTTTATTGGCACGACAACCATAAAAGTAAAGTCAACACCTATTTTGGCTACTGGTGTTTTGAAGCTGGAGCAATCGTCAAAATCATGGGATTGGACGATACCGCATTCAAAGATAATCAGTATTATCCGTATGATTTGGTTCATTATAAAAGCTGAAATGAAAGACCCCGCGCTCATTCGTCTCGCAAGCTGCACCCTCGAACGCAAACGCTTGGAATGCGCCCATCGGAATCATGGTGTGCAGAAGCGTTTGAACGAAGATATATGAAACTCAAATCGCCTTTCGCACGTAAACCGGCTTGGACAACGCGTAAAGCGCAGCCGTGAGCAGCAGGCAGACGCCGATTTGCAGCGGCAGCGGCGAGAACAGGATGATCCAAAAGAACCCCGCTAAAACCGAGCGCAGCGGCGCAATAGGCGGGAAGACCGAGATAATGGCGACCAGCACGATATCCGCCGCCCAGCCGTACCATTTATCCTGCAGGGACGTCAGCGTGTGTATGAACATCGCGAGCAGCAGCAGGAACGCGAATTGCTGAAAGAACACCGCGGCCGCGCCATGTTCCGCCCAGCCGAAAACGTCCGGAGCGGAGAGCATGTAGCCGTATTTGCCGCTCTGAAACATCGTTTGGTCCAAAGCGTAATAGATAACGGTGCTCGCAAGCGATATCGCCCCGGATAGTATCGCGTAAACCGTAAAACTGCCGCGGCGAAAACCGTCCCGTTTGCCGCCGAGATTGGTGACGCGCCTAAAATTCCGCGCCGGCACCAGCACCGCCGCCAGCGCGACCGCCGCCCACAAAAACCAGCCGAGGCTGACACCGGCGTTATCGCCCAAATAGTGGCCTCTCGCCGCCAGGATAATATCCACGACGATCTGCGCGATCATCATAACGAAGAGCAGTCCGGTAATAAAATAGGCGGTTCTTATGTTTTTCAAATTCAGTTTCGTTATCGCCCAAACGCGCTTATTCATTCTCGTTCCCTCCCACCATCTGGAGAAAGAAGTCTTGCAGACTCAAACGGTCCGCCGCCACGCCTTCCGGCGGCGTGATCCGCTCGCCGTAGATATGCGCCGCCATCACGCTGCCCGCCACCGTTTTGCCGATACAGTTCAGCCCGTCCAAGAGCGGCAGAACTGCTTTCGCGGAACCGGACAGCGTATAGGCTTTCTCGTCGATGTCGTTAATGCCCGCCTCCAGCAAGATGCGCCCCTTGTCGATAATGATCAGCCGCTCCGCAGCCTTCGCGATTTCGTCGATCAGGTGCGTGGATACGATAATGACGCGCGGGTGCGCATTGTAACTCTCGAGAAGCAGCGTGTTGAATTGGCTGCGCATAATCGCGTCAAAGCCGAGCGTGGGCTCGTCGAGCAGAATGACCCCCGTGTTGTTCGCCAGCGTGATGATCGTCGTCAGCATCGTTTTCATGCCGAAAGACAACTGCTTATACTTCTTTCGCGGATCCAGCTCAAACCGCGTCGTCATTTCCAGCGCGAAGCCGTGGTCGAATCCCTCCTGCAGCTCAGCGGCGGCGTCTATCAGGTCGGACACCCTCATATTGAACTGCGCTGAACCGCTTTCGATGTAACCCACGCACTCCGGCATATGCGACGTCGATACGCGCTTGCCATCCGCCGTAATGACGCCGTCCGTCGCGGCGATATGCCCCGCCAGCAGCTTCATAAACGTCGTTTTCCCCGCCCCGTTTCTGCCGAGCAGACAATATATCCCGCTTTCAGGGATACTGAGATCGATACTGTCGATTGCGGTCGTCCCGCCGTACCGTTTCGTTACGTTGTCAAATTCAATCATATGAATTTGCCCCTTTCATTGATAAGAGCTCCTATTTCCTCAACGGAAATGCCGAGCGTTTTCGCCTCCGCCAAAAGCGCGTCGATCGTTTGATTCAGGAAAATCGCCCGGCGCCGCTCGGTAATTTTCTCGCGCGCGCCCTCCGCAACGCGCATGCCGATCCCCCTGTCCTTGTACAGAATGCCGGCGTCCGTCAATTTGCTGACCGCCTTCACCGCAGTCGTCGGATTGACGGCGTAGACCTTGGAAATCTGCGTGGTGGAGATAATCAGGTCGCCGGTCCCGTACGCGCCCGTAATAATGTCGCTCTCGATCCTCTCCATAATCTGTATAAAAACCGGTTGGCTTTCGTTCACGCGATTCACCTCTCTTTTGCTGCGCCGCATGGTTAATGAGTTAACTCATTAACTAGTATAGTGCCCTCGCTCTTGAATGTCAAGCGGGTTCCGAAAATATCTTATCTGAATGATTTGAGTTGAAATTTAAGTTGTCATTGCGGACAGTGAGCCAGAATTCCGCAAGCCGAGGATTGGAACAATCGTGTAAATGATTTGGGCGCATGGGGCTGTCCTGCGGGCTTTATCGGATTTTGCGCAAGGAAAATAATGTCAATACATGAATCGGGAGTCACGATGCGACAGCCCCACCGGGCTGTCCGGGGCTCCGCGTCGCCTGTTTTACGCGGCTTCAGCCGCAAGGTAAAACAGGACAGCGAAGCGAGGCGAAGCCGAGCGGAGGAGTGAGCGCAGCGAACGTTGCTCCGGCCGCTTCGCGGCTGCTGCCGCACCCCTCCCATCCCGTGCGCGAAAAGCGCGAGAAAGGTAAACGAACATTCCCCAATACGCGGCGAACCCGTCCCTCACATAAACGCAAAAACACGCGAGAACCGAACCGGGCGTCAGCCTCCTGCCCGTGCCGTCCCCCGCCCTACTGCCCCGTTTTCGGCGATCCGCCTCTTTATACGCCCGCCGACCCTAAGCGCCGCATACCCCGCCATGCTCCCCGCCACATTAAACAGCACATCATCCACTTCCGCCATTCTTCCGCCAAACATTTGCAGGAACTCAATACCCGCGGAAAATCCCAGACCGGCTACCAGCATTTTTCTCCAATTCAATTTCCCACGACGAAAAACAAGCGGAAGAAATATGCCCAGCGGAACAAAGAGGGCGACGTTCATAAGCGCCATCAGGAATTCTCCCGGCGAATGCGGGACATACAGCCCCATTGAGTGCAGCGAATCGACAAACCAGCCGGCGCGAAACGACATTCCGATAACTCCGGTGATCTCAAGCGTCGTTATCAGGTAGACCGCGAAGCCGAATTCGCGGATCACCGGGCCCACTTCCAGCGACCGCC
>JAISEX010000036.1 GCA_031263875.1 Eubacteriales Family XIII. Incertae Sedis bacterium
CGTTATCGCCGCCGTCAAACGTGAAATACGCGCTGTCAAGTTTTCGCCATGACAGCTCCTTATCCGCAAGAGCGAGCATCGGATGAAGGGAGCAGAAACACCGCCCGCGACCATCGGGCGCAAAATTCGATCCGCCGAAAACGAGCGAACTCAGCGAGCCGCTCATATGGCAGAACGTTTTGCCGTTCGTTTCTTCAAGATCGCGAATCATTTGCCACGTTTCGGCCACCGCCCCGTCGGGCACCGTAAGCATTATCACATCGCTCGCGGAAACGAGATCCACGGCATGTTCAAAAGCGCGCGAGCCCGTCAATTCCGCCGCGAATTCGGCTGAGCGGAACGTGCGGCTGTAATAGCCCGAAATGGACACCGCCGCATCGCCGGCTTCCCCGCGAACGTTCTCGGTTATAAACTTTCCGAACGAACAGCCGGCTTTTCCCGCGCCGATAAAACCGATCCTCATTGCGGCCACCGAAGCGTTATCGCGTCGATAAGGCGCGTCCCGCCGATATGCGCGGCAATGGCGAGCAGAGCTGCGCGTGATGTTTTCGTGACGGGTGTCAGCAGTTCGGCGTCCACAAGCTCGGCGTACTCGAGGCGCGCAAGCGGCTCCGCTTCGATTATCGCCCGCACCTCACTGATTATCCCGCCGACATCCGTATTATCGTCAAAATGTTCCTCGGCCAGCTCCGCCGCCCGCAGAAGCGCGCGGTACAGACAGGTCGCCGCTTTCCGCTCATCGGGCGAAAGGTAGATATTACGCGAACTCATGGCCAGCCCGTCAGCCTCGCGCACCGTCGGGCAGCCGATCACCTCGACGCCCATATCGAGGTCGCGCGCCAGCTTGCGTATTATCACGAGCTGCTGCGCGTCCTTCTCCCCAAAGTAGGCCCGGTCCGGTCTTATTATATTGAATAATTTCGTGACCACCGTCATTACGCCGCGAAAATGCCGGGGCCGCGCACGGCCGCAGAGCGCGTCCGTAAGCCCCGTCATATCGACATACGTGGAAAAGCCCGCCGGGTAGAGTTCGGCGGCCCGCGGAACAAAGACCATCTCCGCGCCGGCATTCTCGCATGCGCGAATATCGGCGTCAAGCGTCTGCGGGTATTTTTCGAGATCCTCACCCTCGCCAAATTGCAGGGGATTCACAAAGATGCTCACTGCCGTGCAACCGTTTTCAGCGGCGGAACGCTCGATCAGACTGATATGTCCCGCATGCAAAGCGCCCATCGTCGGAACGAAACCGACGGTCTGCCCGCCCGCCCGCGCCGCGGCAAGCGCCTCTTTTACGCCGCCGACCGTATCGAAT
This sequence comes from Eubacteriales Family XIII. Incertae Sedis bacterium, assembly GCA_031263875.1. Taxonomy (GTDB): domain Bacteria; phylum Bacillota; class Clostridia; order Peptostreptococcales; family Anaerovoracaceae; genus JAITEX01. The sequence goes on from JAISEX010000036.1 coordinate 1,313, forward strand.
ATTTTTATGCCCATCGGATCAGTATCCCGCCAGCTCGCTCACTTCGGCGTCGTCCAAGCCCGAAGCAAAGCGGTGCGCCTCGCCCGGAAAACTGCCCGCGCGCGTTTCCGCGATGTAAGCGCCGAACGCGTCCTTCATCGCCGCGCCGACGTCCGCGAAGACCTTGACGAACTTGGGCTTTATGTTCCCGTACATATTCAGCATGTCCTGATAGACGAGCACCTGCCCGTCACAGCCCGCGCCCGCGCCGATGCCGATCGTCGGGATCGCCAGTTTCCGCGTAATGATTTCCGCCACCTGAAACGGGATCGCCTCAAGCACCACCGCCACAGCGCCCGCCTGCTCCACCGCGCGCGCGTCGTCCACGAGCTGCTTCGCCGCCGCAAGCCCCTTGCCCCGCACCGTAAATCCGCCGAAAGCGTTGATCGACTGCGGCGTCAATCCGATATGCGCAAACACGGGCACGGACGCGTCTGTAATGGCGCGAATCTGCTCCGTTACCACCGCGCCGCCCTCCAGTTTCACCGCGTGCGCGCCGCCCTCTTTCACGAGCCGCCCCGCGTTAAACACGGCGTCCGTTACGGACGTCTGATACGACATAAACGGCATATCGCCGACGACGAGAGCCTCCGCCGCGCCGCGCCGAACCGCCCCCGTGTGGTGTATCATATCTTCCATTGTGACCGATAGGGTATCTTCGTATCCCAGCATGACCATGCCAAGACTATCGCCGACGAGCAGGCAGTCGACGCCCGCCTCGTCCATCAGTTTCGCGGTCGAGTAATCGTATGCCGTCAGCATCGTGATTTTTTCGCCACCCTCTTTTTGCCGCCGTAAAGTGGCAACCGTCTTTTTCATAATGAACCTCCTTAGCTGCGGCCCGCGCCGCTCACCGTAGAATATGGTTTACTTATTATATTACACTCTGCGCGCTCGCGCCACTAGCGTTGCCTCGAAACGAGTAAACGAATAGAGCGATTAAAGCGATATGTTTTCTATTATAAATAAAGCGATGCGCGTTTCATTATAAATGAAGCAATGAGTTTTACATTATATGGAATCCAACCATTCCCCGTTATGCATGAGGTGATGGGCTTTTTCCGCTATTTGGAATTTACTCATTATCTCTAACGCACTCGCTGCCACAAGGACCGCGCCGTTTTGGAACTTTTGGTTATACCGTTCCGTAACAACTCTGCCGCGACCGTTTACTTTTTATCGACGAAATTCAGCGCGTCGCGCATAATCGCCGCTTCCTCGTCCGTTTCCGCCGATATGGTAATGCCGTGCGGCTTCGGCCGACCGCTCTCATCGACCGAGACATACGTGAAAAACCCGTCGACGATAAATTCGCCCGTGATCTTGTTGCTCACCTCCACGTACGACATCAGGCTCGTGCGCCCCGCGTAGGCCACCGAACTGCGTATCGCCACAAGCGTCCCTTTCGGAACCGGCTTGCGGAACAGCAGCCCATTGATCCGCATACAGACGATATCCTCGCTCCGTGTCACATCGCACGCCGCGATCAGCCCCGCTTCGACCATCCACTCCACGCAGCGACCCGCGTACAGCGTTCCGTGATGGTTCAGGTCCTCGCTCTTCACAAAATGGATCAGTTTGATATACGGAATAGCCATAATATTCTCCTTTTAGTACTTCATTATCGCTTCAATCACTTTCTATTCTAACACAACTGCTGTATATGCCGATTTCCAACCAAGGACGTCAATTGCGCAATAGCCACCTGATTGAGTTGGATCAGTCGTTCGGACTGTGCCATATCCTGTCTAATCAAAAGTGCGTTGATCTCTCCATATTCGACAACACAATAAGCTGCTCAAGTGTCGCCTCGTCGCGGATATTACCTTTGGCGCTCGGATGTGCGCTACGCCATTCGGCGGCGGTCTTACCGAATAGTGCGACACTTATTACCCCGGCAACTCATAGCAGGAAGTCGCGCCGATCTTTTCGCCAGTCTGCTTTGTTGGCAGAATCCTAACATACGACCGGTATGCGCGGTTCTGCCGCCTCGCATACTGACGAAAATCTTCGCCGCTTTGTTCCGACTATGAGCTGCCGAGGTAATAGCATATCCGCCTCAGAAGCA
>JAISEX010000046.1 GCA_031263875.1 Eubacteriales Family XIII. Incertae Sedis bacterium
TAAATACTCGCTTCCCTCGGTGGGCGGATCCATAATGGTCAGGCCCCGGAGCAGCGTGCTTTTCCCCGTCCCGGAGGGGCCTATCACGGAAATCACCTCGCCTTGTTCGATGTCAAAGCTGACGTTTTCAAGGATAACGTTATTCCCGTAGCGTTTCGTTAAACCTTCAGCGGATAATATCTTCATTTCATCACCCTCCGGATTATAAGTTTAAACGCCAAAACCATCACCGACGTAATTATCAGATACACGAGCGCTACGAACAGGATCGGGAAATACGCGTCGTAGGTGCGGCTTCTTATAATATCGCCGGCCCGGGACAGATCCTGAATGGCGATATAGCCGACGATGGCCGTGCCCTTGACCAACTCCACGAAACCGTTCAAATAGCCGGGCAACGCGACCTTGATCATCTGCGGCAAGGTTACGCGCCTGAACGCGCCGAACGCGGTAAAACCGATGCTTCGCGCCGCTTCGATCTGAACGACATCCACCGTGTCCATGGCATTTTTCAGGCTGCCGCCCACACCCGCGCCCTCCACGAGCGCGAAAGCCGTGATCGCCACCGGGATCGGCGAAACGCCGCTTTTCCCAAAGACGATATAATAAAACACCATCAGCAGTACCATCATCGGCAATCCGTGAATAAGCGCGTTGTATATGGTCGCCGGGATTCGGGCCCACCGTGTTTTGCGCACGAGCAGGAAGCAGACTAAGCAGCCGAGGACCGTTCCGGCGATGAGCGACCACACGGAAATCGTCAAGGTCACGCCCAGGCCCTCCGCGATCAACCGCCAGCGGTTTTCCTGAACGAGATTGTTTTGTATGCCTTTTTTCAGCCACTCCGTAAAACCGACGCTTGCCCCGACGCTCTCGCCTTGTTCCGCCGTTTTTTTCACCACCACGCAGGTTCCGGTCGTGAAATAGCTCTCGGAAAAAATGACCGCCTCCGCTCGTTCCGGCGTAATGGAAACCCAATTTGCGCAAAGCTGCGCCTTTCCGGAAACCACATAGGGTATCAGCGCGGCGAAATCCATGGTGTCGAACCGCACGTCCATTCCGAGGGAGGCCGCGAAGCGTTTGACATTTTCGATCTCGAAGCCCGTCAATTCGCCGTCGCCGCCCATATACGAATAGGGCGTACGGGTACCCGCCGTGGCCACCGTCAGCGTTCCGGCGGCGCCGCTCAATTCGATTTCCGGCATTTCCCGCGGCGAGTCGGCATACAGCCACCTGTCGTACATTTCCTCAAGGGTCCCGTCGTCCTTGATATTTCTCAAAAATACGTTGTACCGGTCGATCAGCGACCGGTCGAGGGAGAACACCGCTTTTTCATAAAACTCCACCTCAAGCGGGATCGGGATCACTTCCAAATCGTCGTAATCCCCGCTCGTGAACATCAGCAGCGTTTCATAATAATCATAAAGGGCCGCTTCCGCCTTGCCTTCCTTGACGGCGTTGAACGTGTCCGTCTGATTGGCGAAATAGAGCACTTCCGACGCGTTGAAGATGTCCTTTGCCGTGGCGTCGTAGACGCTGCCCGTCATAACCGCCGTGGATTTCCCGAAAAATTCCGTGTAATCCCTGCCGTTTTGCGGCGCGGTAAGCGTTCCGTCCGCCTCGAGCGTTTCCGAACCGGCGAAGGCGTAAAGCGGTGATCCGTTCACGATCGAGAAAATTATGAGAGCCGTAAGAAACAAAAAGAATCTCATTTTTTGTTTCATTCATTTTCCGCCTTTCGTAACATATGGATTTCCGTATGAATCCAAGCACTTACAGAGAACCCGGAAGATTCCGGTAACGGCTTTATTATACCATCACGGTCCGGTAAGAACAAACAAAAAATCTTGCAGTGACGCGGTAATGCAAAAGTAATATCATTTTCGCGCCGGGGCAGCTTGATTCGGCGGTTGGAACGGTCCAGGTAATGCCGTACGGGTGGCATGAAGACGGCACGGGAAGGAAGCTTGTGTAATGTTTCGTTTCTCGCGCGTTTTAGTGGTTGGACAGTGAACGGGTTCGCCGTAGGAGGACGGGCGGATCGGGTTCTTTTCTCGCATATTCCCGCGCAAGGGATAGCAGCGGAACGTTCGCTGCGCTCACTCCTCCGCTCGGCTTCGCCTCGCTTCGCTGTCCTGTTTTACATTGCGGCTAAAGCCGCGTAAAACAGGCAAATTCCGTGGACTACGCTCGCGCAGATACCTCTGTTCGGGGGATTCCGGAGCAAAGGCCGGAATGACGATGGTGGGATAAGCGGAATTGCAGCGGATAGCCCGGTGGGGCTGTCTTAACACTACGCCGGCTCACGCCGAATTCTATTATTTACCATTTTCCAAAACCCCGTTTAGCTTATTAAGACAGCCCCATGCGCCCACATGATCCACTTTTACAAAACACAAACTCCCGCTCGCTCAAAAAACTTCACCCATGGCCGCCCGCAGTGGGCTATAATGAAATCGGTGGCGCGCTGATGCGCCGCCGCGCAGTACTTTAATGAGGACGACAATATGAATCAGTTCAAGACTCCGCTTTACGATGCGGTGACAGATTATATAGGAAAGGAACGCGCGCCGCTGTTTATCCCCGCGCACAAGCTCGGCCGCGCGATACACCCGAAATGGAAGGCGTTCGCGGGCGACGCGATATTCAAGATGGATCTCTGCGAGCTTGAGGGCTTGGACGACCTGCACAACGCCGGGGACGTGATCGCCGAGGCGCAAAAGCTCGCGGCTGACGCGTGGGGCGCGGACGAGAGCTTCTTCCTGATCAACGGCACGTCGAGCGGCATTGTCGCCGCCATCTGCTCCGCCGCCGCTCCCGGAGAAAAGATCATCGTGCCGCGAAACGCGCATAAATCCGTGGTGTCCGGCCTTATTATCAGCGGCGCCGAGCCCGTCTACGCCATGCCGGATATATGGCAGGAGAAGGGGCTTATCGGTGGCATGCCAGTGGCGGAACTTGCGCGGCTGCTTGCCGAAAACCCGGACGCGAAGGCGGTTTTTGCGGTCAGCCCCTCGTACCACGGCGTATGCAGCGATATAAAATCACTTGCGGACAAGGCGCACGAGCGGGGTTGCGTTTTCATAGCCGACGAAGCTCACGGGAATCACGTGTACTTCCATGAAAGTCTGCCGGACGGCGCGCTGACGCTCGGCGCGGATATCTCATGTCAGAGCACGCACAAGATGTCCGGCTCGCTGACGCAGAGTTCGATCCTGCATGTCCGCGGGAACCGAATCGACACGGGCCGGCTCCGCGCAAATCTCCGGTTAATGCAATCGACGAGCCCGTCCTATCTGCTGATGTCGTCGCTCGACCTTGCGCGCAGCCATATCGCGACCGCGGGACATGATATTTTCGCGAAACTGCTCCCGCTGATCGAGGACGCAAAAGAGCGGCTGCGGGCGACCCCTGGCATCGACGTTCTCGGCGAAGAACTCGTCGGGAATCACGCCATCTACGCCTACGAACCGACGCGCATCATTCTGTCGGCGCGCCGCTTCGGTATCGAGGGCTATGAATTATACGAAACGCTGCGGCGCGATTACGGCGTGGAAGCCGAATTCGGCGACTACTTCTATGTGATTTGCGTGCTCGGGCTCGGCACGACGGAACAAGATTTGATACGGCTGACCGACGCCGTTTCGGATATCGCAAGCAAACGATCCGCGTCCGCGAGTGTCGCTAATGCGGAGCCGCTTATCTGGAAAGAAGCCCTGCCGCCGCTGCCGCCCATGGCCGTGACGCCGCGCGAAGCCCACTTCGCGGAAACCGCGCGCATACCGTGGAACGAGGCCAAGGGCAAAATCAGCGCCGAGCTTATCGCCCCCTACCCGCCCGGAATCCCGGCGCTCTGCCCGGGAGAATACATCACGGACGAAATGTGGGAATACCTCGACACGCTGCGGCGCGCGAAGCGTCACATGCAGGGGCCGGGCGACAGCGAGCTCGCCACGGTCGCGGTACTCGGCTGATCCGGCGGCATGCAAACGATGCGCCGATGGCCTATTACGCGATTACGCGCCGCTCATCCGCAAGAGCGTTGTTATGAAACGAATATAGCGACTACAGTGACGCAATTTCCATTACTTGGAATTTATTTATTGTCAATAAAACGCCGTCACCACTGCAGATTGAGCCGCTTTGCAGTTTCTGATTATTTATAACAACTCTCGTGCCGGCGCGTGAAATATAATGATGATGAATATCCCGCCGGTAATTTTTACGTTCGCTCTTTCAGTTCGACCGTATACGCGTTGCCCGTCATGTGCGCAACTTTCGTGCCGAGCTCATCCGTGACCTCAATCGAGTAGACGGAAATGCGGTTGCCGCCGCTGATTTTCGACGCGTTCGCTATTAGGCGCGCGCCCCGGGCGGGCCGCAGATACGAAATGCTCGCCGACTGACTGACCGTGATTTTCTTCTCTCCCCGCGCGATATGCGCCGCATTGCTCGCGACCGCGAACGCCGAATCCGCCAGCGTATAAATCGCGCCGCCCTGCACCACGCCGCCCGCGTTATAATGCATATCCGCAATATCAAAGCTCAGCGCCGCCGCGTCCTCGCCCACCGCGTCAATGCGGATGCCCGTCAGCATCAGATAACGGTCGCCCGTAAAAAAGCCGCGGATTTTCTCGATGTCATAGATCGTGTCTGCCATAATTTCTCTCCTTTTTTTTCGTCACATAAATTATATACCATCTCGCGCGATTTTATTGGCCAAAGAACGAACGTGGAAAAACGCTCTCTCTTTACCGGTACGCACACACGCACAATTGAACAAAAATCCCATTTCGGGCATGGAGGCATGTTTCATCTTATGGTATAATCGCCATATACACAACGTGCGGTCATTTTTACGGAGGCGAGATCATTATGCGACATACTATTGGCGTCGTCATGGACAATAAACCCGGAGTCCTTTCGCGGATATCCACCCTGCTTGCGCGCAGGAGTTTTAATATCGACAGCATCACGGCGGGCCCGACGCGCAACCACAGTGTCACGCGCATGACAGTCGTGGTCGAGGGCGACGATTATGTGGCCGACCAAGCGGCGAAGGAAATCGAAAAACTCGAAGACGTGCTGCGCGTCGAACGGATCGTGCGCGGCGAAGCCACGCGCCGCGAGATAATGCTGATCAAGGTGCGGGCGTCGAAAGACGAGCGCGGTGAGATCGTCGATCTCGCGAAGATAATGGATTGCAGTATCGTCGATATCTCCCCGTCGACCCTGATGCTCGAACACAGCGACACGCCGGAGAAGATCGACCTTCTCGTCAATCTGCTCTCCGAATACGAGGTGCTCGATATGGCGCGCGGCGGGGCCATCGCCCTTAAAACCGGCGAGGAAGACGAGTACATCTTTCAGCGGTAACGCGGCGCGGGGTTTTCCTGTAATAACGGGGGACGGCATGATGCGAAGGCTCACGCCGTGTCCGGATTTTCGTTTTTTTGTTGCGCGCGTAAGAAAACGGGTACGCCGGCGGAAAGGACGGGCGTGATATGGACTTCGCCCGCACAGGGAGCGAGGTAACGTTCGTTTCGCTGTTCTATTTTACACTGAGGCTGAAATCGCATAAAACAGGCGAATCCGAGCGATGCGCAAGGGATTGAAGCGGTATCCTTTTTTGCCCCCGGCAAAAAAGATACAAGCGAAAAGCCCGGTGGGGCTGTTTTAATATGTTCGAGATAATGCTTGATTGTTAAATTTTTAACAATCAAATCATTTTATCGTTTTGAAACAGCCCCATGCGCCCGAATTATGAGTATGACGAATCCAGTCTGTTTCTTTCCGAAAGCACAATTTATTTATCGTTTTTCGATAAATTTTTATTGACAAACATGTTCCGCTCTGATATATTCTTTATGGACGCCTGATTTTTATCCGGCGTCGGCACGCGAAAGCGTCGCGCGCGGCGTATGCGCAGCCCGAACGCGAGGCGGCACCGCAAGCGTTTCTGTCAGGAGGATGCCTTATGTGGAACAACCGTAAATCAATACTGCTCTCCATCGTCTGCACCGGCGCGGCGATACTGCTCGTCGTGTTGTTCGCCGCCCTGATGCCGCTGTTCCCGCGGCTCGCGCCGGCGGACGGCTCGATACTTTTCGATCCCGCGTATCTAAAAAAAGCCATGCCGACCTTCTACGCCTGCTGCCTGCCGGCACTGGTCGCGCTGCTCTGCCTGCTGCGCATGCTGATAGATATCCGGCGCGGCAACGTCTTCGTCAAAGCGAACGTGTCCCGGCTCCGCGTGATATCGTGGTGCTTCTTCGCGCTGTTCGTCATCCTTATCCTGACGGCCGTCTTCCGCATCACCTCACCCGCCATCATCCTCGTGGCCATCGCTTCGGGCTTTTTCTTCCTGCTGATACGCGTCGTCAAAAATGTGATCGACGCGGCGCGCGAGCTGCGGGAAGAACACGATTTCACCATATAGGAGGCCGCAATGGATATCGTCGTCAACCTTGATGTCATGATGGCAAAACGGAAAATATCGTCGGGCGACCTCGCCGCGCGCATCGGCATAACGCCGGTAAACCTCTCCGTGCTCAAAACGGGCCGGGCGAAAGCGATCCGCTTCTCGACGCTCGAAGCGATATGCCGCGAACTCGATTGCCAACCCGGTGATATACTCGAATACACTCCCGAAGAACCGGCGGAACCTCCGTGATTCGTGTGGGCGCATGGGGCTGTTTCAACGGAGGTGCGGTGGCTTTATTGTTAAAATTTTAACGATTGGGCCATTTCACACAAAGTGAAACAGCCCCACTGGGCTTTCCGGGGCTCCGCGTTCGCTCCGGCCGCTTCGCGGCTGCTACCGCACCCCTTCTATCCCTTGGCAGAGGTACAGGAGCTTCGCCTGTTTTACGCGGCTTTAGCCGCAATGTAAAACAGGACAGCGAAACGAGCGCAGCGAGTGGAGGAGTGAGCGCAGCGAACGTTAGCCCGTGGCGCTCTACCGTGCGCGAAAAAATCCGAGAGCAGTCCGCAGCCCGTTCGTCCTCACTCCGGCGTCAGCGGCCGCCGCGCCAGCGCCAACCAGCGCGGGCGGCAAACGCGACGCGAGCGCCCAAACCCCGCCGTCCCCATGCCCCGCCACCCTGTGCGAGAGCAGTCCGCGGCCCGTCCGTCCTTATCCCGGCGTCAGCGGTCACCGCGCCAGCTCCAACCAGCGCGGGCAAACGGACACGACGCAAGCGTTCCCATTACGCCGTCACCCCGCGCTTTAGCCAAATAATCTACGCAACGACCCCACTACAAAGGAGGGCTTACTATGTCTTACACTCTTTCACCCCGCGCCCCGGACGCCGCGACAGAAACGTCCGCCGCAACGCCTCCGGCCGCGCCGCAAAAACCGCCCCTCGATTTTCGCGCGGTCGATATCGTATGCGCCCTGCTGACGCTTGCGCTCGGATTTTTATTCTGGGAATGGTCGACGCCGCGGTTCGTCGCGGGTACGGACACGCTTGTGTTTCCCGGCCTGGGCGTCACCCTTTTCTTTCTCGCGGCGGTCTGTCTCTGCGCGGTCTGGATGCGGATCCGCGGCATACGGCAAAACGCGAAAAGCCTCGTCACGCTCGCGGCGGTTATCGCCGGCGCCCTTCCGTTTACGCTCTACGATACGCTGCCGGTATATCTCGCGCTCTTCGGTTTTGAGATCATCGTCTGCCTGCTCTGGGTCTGCTTTAGCTGCGGATCCGAAATCACCACACGGCTGAGCGGCTTCGTCATTTTCGACGTCATCAATCAGGCGTTTATCGTGCCATTCGCGAATATATTCACGCCGGTCGCCGCCCTCCGTCATTCGTTTCGCAACCGCGCCGCAAGCAAGAACAAGCGCCTCGCACCCGCGATCATCGGCGTCATCGTCGCGCTGCCCGTTATCGCCCTCGTTATACAACTGCTTGTCGCCTCTGACAGCGGCTTTAATATTATGCTCGATAAGCTGTTCGACTTTGCGGATCTGCCGCAAATGCGCCGGTTTGTGTGGGAGGCGATTCTCGGCATACCCGTCGCGTTCTTCATCTTCGGCCTCGTCTTCGGGAACGCAAGCAAGCGCCACACCGAAATGATAACGAGCGAACACGCCCATAACTTCGTCGATAAAGCGCACCGGATCGCGCCGGCCGCGGTCTACGCGCCATTGATCCTGCTCAACGCGCTCTACCTTCTCTTTTTCGCGGCAATGACGACCTATCTCGTTTCAGGCTTCGGCCACCGGCTGCCGGCCGGCTACGATACGTATGCGGAATACGCGCGGCGCGGCTTCTTTGAGCTTTGCTTTGTCGCGGCGATAAACCTGTTCGCGCTCGGCTTCGCGTGGATGCTTTCAAAACGCGCGGCTTCCGGCCATCCCAAACCGCTTCGCATTATCGGCGGCACGCTGACCGCGCTCACCCTTCTGCTTATCGCGACCGCGGCAAGCAAAATGCTGCTGTATGTGGATATGTACGGGCTGTCAAGGCTGCGGCTTTACACGCTGTGGTTTATGCTCGTGCTGGCCTGCGTGTTTATCGCGCTGCTCATTTGGCACATACACACTTTTAATGCGGGCAAACCAATCGTTATCATATGCGCCGTTCTTTTTCTCGCGCTCGTTCTCTCAAACACCGACGGGATAATAGCGAAGCATAATGTGAAAAGTTATTTGAGCGGCAAAACCGAAACCGTTGACGTTTTCATGCTGAACGACCTTTCGGACGCGGCGGTTCCCGCGATGAAAGAACTCGGCGAAAAAGCTCCCGACAAACTGATACGCGCCGAAGCGCACAATCTGCTCGCGCAGCGCATGAGCGAAGTTTCGGTTGTCCGTTCCCGTGATCTTCCCGTTATGAGTTTCAATCTTCAGTCAGCGGAGGCCCGCGCCCTGCTCAACCGGCGGTGATCGTTACGCGCCATACGCGGCGAGATACGCTTCCATGCGCGTTATCAACTCGCCGCTTTCCCCGGCTGCGCGCACGTACTCTATAATATCGCGCACGGTGATTATCGGGAATACCGCTATGCCGAAATCCCGCCGGACTTCGGCAATGGCGCTCACGTCGGACTGGCCGCGTTCCATGCGGTCGACGGCTATCACCATTCCCTGCACCTTGACGGCTGCGGCGGCCGAGAGCAGCGGAAGCACTTCGCGCACCGCCGTGCCGGCCGTAATTACATCGTCGAGAATAAGGATGTTATCGCCGTCCTTCAGACGTTCGCCGACAAAGCTGCCGCCCTCTCCGTGATCCTTCGTCTCTTTCCGGTTGAACGCCCACGAGATGTCCGCGCCGTGATCGCGGGCAAGCGCGGCCGCCGTACTGACGCACAGCGGGATGCCCTTATACGCGGGCCCGAAAATAGTGTCGACGTCCCACGTGATATCCCCCGCCTCCATCAGGTCCACGATCTTCGCGGCGTAAAATCCGCCGAGCCGGTCTATCGCCGCGCCCGTCCCGAATTCGCCCATATTGATAAAATACGGGGATTTACGTCCGCTTTTCGTGGTGAAATCACCGAATTTAAGCGCGCGCTGCGTTATCAGAAATTTTATAAACTCGGTCTTGTCAAGCATTTTGCTTTACTCCTTTTTTGATCTCGTTTCTTTTTATTCAATAAGTCCACTATCATTTAACGCGTCCTCAACAACGCCCGTTAACTCTTTCCTTTTTATTTTTTCGTATAATACCGGCAAAACTTTCTCTCTGTCTCTGCGGTGATGAAAGGTAGCCGCTTCAACTGTCGTTTTCTTATACCTGAACATCCTTCTCGGCAGTCCGGTAACGGAACCGCACCGCGCCGCGTTCTGTCAAGCGAATACCTTTACACCATATTTCACATACGCGCGAACCACCGCACCCTGTCAAGCGCTTAGCTTTACACCTTGATTCACATATGCGCGAACCGTACCGCGCCCTGTCAAGCGCATACCTTTACACCACTTTCCGCTTGTGCGGATCACCGTATTGCTCGTAACATTCCGCAAGCTCGTGTACGATACGCACGGGCGCTTCGGGATCGAGAAGCGCCGCCGTTCCGACCGCGACGGCCGTAGCTCCTGCCAGCAAAAATTCATACGCGTCCCCGCCCGTCATAATGCCGCCCATTCCTATCACGGGAATCTTGACGCGCGAGCAGACGCGATAGACCATCGCCACCGCAACGGGTTTCACCGCCGGCCCCGACAACCCGCCCGTGCCGTTGGCGAGTACGGGACGGCCCGTCCGCAAATCTATGCGCATGCCCACCAGCGTGTTTATCAGCGAAAGCGCATCCGCTCCCGCGGCTTCCGCGGCTTCCGCGATCCGCACGATATCGGTCACGTTCGGCGAAAGTTTTATCATCACCGGCTTGCCGGTCAGCCGCTTGAGCTTGCGCGTCAGTTTCGCCACGGCCGCTTCGTCCGCCCCGAAGACGGCTCCGCCCTCGTACAAATTCGGGCACGAAACATTTATCTCGAGCATATCGACGGCGGTTTCATCGAGACGCTCGACCACCGCGCAGAATTCCGCCTCGCTGTGCCCCGCCACGTTCGCGATAACCGTCACGCCCCGCGCCTTCAGTTCCGCAAGTTCGCCCGCGATAAAAGCCTCCACGCCCGGATTTTCAAGCCCGACGGAATTCAGCATGCCGCCGTAGGTTTCCGCAATGCGCGGAAGCGGGTTCCCCGGCCACGGCTCCGGCGCGACGCCCTTCGTCGTCACCGCTCCGAGCGCCGTTATGTCATAGCGCCTACCGCTCTCCCTCGCGTTGAACGTCCCGGCCGCCGTCGTCACGGGATTCTTCCACTCCATTCCGCATATCTGTATCTTCATAATCCGTCCCACACGATCCTCTCCGCGTCAAACACGGGCCCGTTCGTGCAAACTTTTTGCTTGACAGTGCCCGCGCCAGCAGATTCCAAATCACGCAATTCGATGCTGCAGCCGACGCACGCGCCATAGCCACAGCCCATACGCGCCTCAAGTGAAAACTGCGCGCGTATCCCGCGTTCTGACGCCCATTCGCCGACAGCCCGCAGCATGGGGATCGGGCCGCACGCGAGGATCGATGTTCCCGTTACCGCAAGCTCTCCCTCGGCAACCAGCGCGTTCATCAAATCCACCACTGTTCCCGTTCTCTCAACACCGGTGGAATCAAGCGAAGCATTCTCCGGCAAAGACGCGTTCCGCTTTTCCGAGATAACGAAAACCCTGTCGCAGTATGCGCGAAACTCCGATGAGTAATACGGCCGGTCGCGGAAGCCGAGCAGCGCCGTTATTTTCGCGCCGCCTTCCGGCCCCGCGTTCTCGCGCAGCTTCCGCGCCGCGAACAGAAGCGGCGGTATTCCGAGTCCGCCGCCGATAAGCAAAACCTTTCGCTCCGCCGCCGCGAGATCAAAGCCCGTCCCGTTCGGGCCGAGCGCGCGAATCACCTCGCCCGCTTTCAATCTCGACAGACGCTCCGTACCCGCGCCGATGACCGCGTAGACGATTTCGATAACGTCGTCATAGGCGTCCGTTATGCCAAACGGCCGCGGCAAAAGCAAGTCGGCGTCCGGCAGATACAGATTGATAAACTGCCCTGCCTGCGCGCCCCGCGCCTGTTCCGGAACGGACACCGTGAGCCGGAATATCCCGTCAGCGATGTTTTCGTTTTTTACTATGTTAACGTTCATGGCAGCCCAACTCGTTTTTCATGCGCAGCGCCGCGTCCCGCGCGCTCTCGGAAACTAGCGTCAGCGCCTCGGAAACGCTCAGATTTTTTGCGCCGTCAGAGCCGCCTTTCATCTTCGTCCACGCGCCGATAATGCCGCGCGATGAATTCACGATGCAGCCGCGGCCGTCCGCGTCGAAAAACGCGCGGACGTCTTCCGCTCCCGCGCCCTGCGCGCCATAGCCCGGTACGAGAAAAAACATCTGCGGAAAGGCCGCGCGAAGTTTCGCCCCCACGTCCCGGTGGGTCGCGCCGACCACCGCGCCAACGGAGCTGTAGCCTCTCTCGCCGGTCAACGCGGCGCCCCACTCGCTCACCAGCCGCGCCACCCGCATATACAGCGGCTCGCCGTCTATCACGATATCCTGCAGTTCTCCGCTGCTCGGATTGCTCGTCTTCACGAGTACGAATATTCCTTTGCCCGTTTCCGCGCACGCGTCCGTAAAGGGGCGTATGCCGTCGGAGCCGAGATAGGGATTGACCGTTATAAAGTCCTCGCGCCACACGTCGTGATGTTCTCCCTCGATATCCGCGCCCGCGAGATGCGACGCGTAGGCCGCCGCTGTGCTCGATATGTCGCCGCGCTTCACGTCGCCAATAACCAGCAGCCCCTTCGACGCCGCGTATTCGCAGGTCGCCGCGTAGGCCGCCACACCCTCGGGCCCGAGATATTCATACATCGCGATCTGCGGCTTTACCGCCGGAACGACGTCCGCTACCGCGTCGATAATCGTCTTGTTATACCGCAAAAACGCTGCGCATAAAGCCTCCGGCGTTCTGCCGGTATCGTTATAATAGTGTTCTCGCACCGGCAGCGGCACAAGCGCCGCCGTCGGGTCAAGGCCGACGACCGTCGGGTTGCCGAGCGTGTCCGCACGGTCTATCAATCTGTCTATTATGTATGCCGGTTTCTCTGTCAAGCGTTCTCCCTTACACCATCTGTCAAGTGTTCTACTTTACACTCTCCGTCAAGCGTTTCACTTTACATCGCCTGTCAAGCGATCTTCTTCACACCGTCCGTCAAGCGTTTTTCTTTACTCCATCTGTCAAGCGATTTCCTTTATACTGCCTGTCAAGCGTTTTCCTTGACCTCGAATGTCGCAGCTCCTGCGCGCAGCGTTTTTATCACGCGGCCGCTGACGGGCATTCCATCAAACGGCGTGTTGCGTCCTTTGGAACGAAACGCGGAGCTGTCTATCACACCCTCATACGCAGTATCTATCAGCGTGATATCCGCCGCCTTTCCTTCCGTTATTATACCGCGGTCGAGCCCGATAAGACGAGCCGGAGCCGCCGACATCTTTTCGATAAGCTGCGGCAGCGTCAGTACGCCTGTCTTCACGAGATGCGTGTAAGCGAGCGCAAAACAGGTTTCAAGCCCGATAATGCCAAACGGCGCTTCATCTACAGGCCGCGATTTTTCGGCGAGCGTATGCGGCGCGTGATCCGTCGCGATAACGTCTATCGTGCCGTCCGCAAGTCCCTCCCGTATCGCCTCGCGGTCGCGCTCCGTCCGCAGCGGAGGATTCATCTTCGCCAAGGGGCCGAGCCTGTCAAGCGCCTCGCTTGTCAGCGTAAAATAATGAGGCGCGGTTTCGCAAGTGATATTCGGCATCGTCTTTTTCGCCGCGCGTACCAGATCGACGGTGGCGGCCGCGCTCACGTGCTGGATATGTATATGCGCGCCCGTTTCGCGCGCAAGCCGGATATCGCGCTCCGTTATTTCCGTTTCGGGTTCCGCGTGATCCATCACCACGAGACCAAGCCGTTTCGCGGCAATGAGAACTTGCCGCATCATATCCTCGTTGAGCAAACTCTTTCCGTCCTCGGTAATGCCGCATATCCCGTGTCCCGTCAGCTCGCGGCAGAGCGTCGGCGTCCTGTCCATCGCCGCAAAATTGGCGAGCTCGCGCCCCGCCTGCCCCACGGTCATGGCACTCAGGGCAAAGAGATTGACCCTGCCGGTTTCACGCGCGCGCCGGTCGATATCCGCGAGTATTTCAGGAGAATGCAGCGCGGGATTCGTATTCGGCATACAGCAGACCGTCGTAAATCCGCCGGCAGCGGCGGCTTCGCTTCCGCTCGCGATATCCTCTTTCTCCGTAAATCCCGGGTCGCGAAAATGCACGTGCACGTCGACAAAGCCCGGCACCGCGATTATGCCGCTTTCGGCGATGGCCGCTCCGGTCTTCCTCTCGATTTTTTTCACCACGCCATCCGCGCAACATATCGAAGCGGCGCAGGGCCCGCGCCCCGAACCGTCGATGAGCATAATGTTTTCCAAAACCATCTCAGCCATTACTCCAACGCGATGTCCGCCACCCTGACGGTTTCCTCGCAATACGCGCAGCAGTATTCCTCCTTTGCCGCGTCCACGAGATGGAAGGTCTGCGGCAGCGCCGGCTCGACGGACGTGACGCACCGCGGGTTCTTGCACGTAATGACGTTGACGACTTTCTCCGGCAGGCTCAATTTTATCTTGCGCGTTATCTCGCCGTTCTCGATCACGTTGACGGTGGCGCCGTGGTCGAGCAAACCGAGCGCCGTGATGTCGATATCCGTGACGCCCTCGATTTTGATGATATCCTTCCTGTCATGTTTTTTGCTTGACGCGTTCATGATAAGCGCAACCATGCCGCCGGTCTTGTCGATGTTCAGGTAATCCAGCACCCGCAGCCCAAAACCGGCTTTGATATGGTCTATCACCAAGCCTTTTTCGATACTGTTTATCTCCATTGTTTTCCTCCGTTTTTATCTGTGTTTGGTTCTATGTTCGTAATTGTTTTCATGATTAATTGTTTGATTATTCATTGATCTTTCGTCCTTGCGAATTCACTTTCTTCCTCCGTCAATTCACTTCTTCTCGTACCGGCTGCAAGGGGGACGGCGGAGAGAGAAGGCTTTCGCCAAACTCCGCTGCCCGTTTCTTTTGCCGCGCATACGGTAGACGGATACGCCAGCTGAAGGACGGATGTGCCCTGCACGCCGCCCGCACGTGTTCGCGCAAGGGATAGGAGGGGTGCGCAGCAGCCGCGAAGCGGCCGGAGCCCCGCAGAGCCCGGTGGGGCTGTGCCGCCGTGTTTAAGGCATTCGCAATTGTTAAATTTTTAATAATCAAATTATCATTCATTTTCTGGCAGCCCCATGCGCCCGAATCAAAAGCGGTCACCACACTCTACTCCGCGGCGCCGAGCAGCGCCATAATCAGCGCCATGCGCACATACATGCCGTTCTTCGCCTGGTCAAAATATTTCGCCCGCGGATCCTTGTCCACCTCGGGCGCGATCTCATTGACACGCGGCAGCGGATGCATCACGATCATATCGTCGCGCGCGTAACTCATCTTTTTCGCGTCGAGAATGTACGTGTCCTTCAGGCGCAGATAATCTTCCTCGTTGAAAAACCGCTCCTTCTGCACCCGCGTCATGTAGAGGATGTCCACGTCGCCGAGAACCTCCTTCATATGCCGCGCCTCGACGTACTTGCACCCGCGCCCCTGCTTGATATCGCGCACCACATAATCCGGGGCCGCGAGCTCCTCCGGCGATATCAGGCAAAATTCCATGCCCTCGTAACGCGACAGCGCCTTGATCAGCGAATGGACCGTCCGGCCGAATTTCAGATCGCCGCACAGCCCGATGCGCAGATTGTCGAGCCGGCCCTTCTCCCGGTGGATCGTCAAAAGATCCGTCAAAGTCTGCGTCGGGTGCTGATGCCCGCCGTCGCCGCCGTTGATAACCGGCATGTCCGTGCAGGCCGCCGCCACGAGCGCCGAACCCTCCTTCGGGTGCCGTATCACCGCGACGTCCGCGTAACACGCGACCGTCCGTATCGTGTCCGATATGCTCTCGCCCTTCGCCGCCGAGCTGTTCGCCTCGCCCGAAAACCCGATGACCTTGCCGCCGAGCCGGAGCATCGCCGCCTCAAAACTGAAACGCGTCCTCGTGCTCGGCTCGTAAAACAACGTCGCCAGCAATTTTCCCGCGCAACTGCCCGCGTACCGCTCCGGCGCCGCCGCGATCTCCTCCGACAGCCGGAACAGCCCGTCGAGCTCCCCGACGCTGAAATCCAATGGTTCTATCAAACTTCTTCCCTGTAACATTCATTTTCTCCTCTCGTATTTTGCTCTTGCCCGCGATTTTAACACGGGCGCATGGGGCACTCACAATGGTTTTGCAAGCAACCGCAGGATAGTTTTTGAGTGCCCCACCGGGGTACGCTTGTTTTACGCGGCTTCAGCCGCAAGGTAAAACAGAGCGTCTATCCCTTGCGCGTCGCGCGGGGTCGCCACGCGGCCGTTCCTCGTCCGCAATCTGACACGTCGCCCCCGCCCAAAAGGCCCGTCCATCACCGGCTCCCCCA
>JAISEX010000177.1 GCA_031263875.1 Eubacteriales Family XIII. Incertae Sedis bacterium
ACGCGGGCAAGTTTTACCGCGATTTCTTCCTCGCCCGGATCTGACGCCACCGCGTATTCCCGGTAAATCTCATTGTTCAACCGCTTCACGACCCCGCAAATCTCGTCGCTCGCGGCGTCCGTGATTTTCAGGTTCATTTCCGGGCCGCCCGCCGAATCCCGGAATTTTTCACGGTATTCGGACGGCGCCATGCCGTACCATTTCTCAAAATACTTGATGTAATACCGGACGGCGGAAAAACCCACCGCGTCCGAAATCTGCGTTATCTTCATATCCGTGCCGAGCAGCAGGCGCTCCGATTCCTCCACGCGGATAAAGCTGAGGAATTCCTTATAGCTGAGGCCCGTCGCCCCGCGGATAATGTGCGAGAGATAGTAGATGGACAGGTGCTCCCGGTCCGCGATCTCCTGCAGTGATATTTTTTTATTGAAATTATCGTAGAGGTAATTCTGGATGCGGAACATGCGCTCCGCCAATATCTTATTGTTGCGCTGGCCGGAAATATTCATAAAGCGGCCGTTCTCCATCGAGAAAAACTGAAACTTGTCGAGCAGCAGCGCGATCAGCGTATGCGCGCTTTCGAGAATGCGCTTCTCCATGCCCTCGCCGCCGATAGCCGTTTCCATAACGATGCGGAACAGCGCCTCGCGCAAAGCCTCGGTTTCCGTATCGTCCGAATTATCCGTGTCCGTCACGAGAAAACAGTTCTTGAGATCCGGAAAATACCGCGAAAAATATTTCACATCGAAATGAAATATCAGCGCGAGATTCGGCTCGCCCGTGGACGAGTAACTGTGCAGTTCCCGCTCGTTCATAACGAAGACGTCGTTCGCCTTCATATCATACGTGTAATACCCGTTTTTCAGCGTGAGTGCGCCCGACAGGAGGAACACGACCTCCGGGTCGGAATGAAAATGAATCGGATATTCGTCTACCCGGCACACGCGAACGCTGACCGGTAAATTATCCTCGTAATATAGCTTCTCTCTCAGCATATCCTTCGCCTCGCAAACAAACGAACAAAACCATCCCCATGTTTTCGTCCTCGTCATACCTACAACTACCTTGCTCACATTATTCTACCACAATATTGCCGTGCCAACATAACAGAGTTGCGTCGAATCCCTCCGCTCCGCGCAGGCGCGTGCTTCAACCCGCAAACATTCTTTAGAATGGAGAATATAAATGGAACTTATTTACACAATAATCACTTGGGCGCATGGGGCACTCAAACGATTTTGCAAATAACCCGCGGGATAATCCTCTGCAAGATTCGGAAAAAATAATTTTGCGTTTTGCGTGCCCTATGCGCCCGATTCAATAAAATGAATTATCCATGCCATCTCAGCGTCACCCAAAACGCGAAACCACGGAGTGCGGCGCGAGCAGTTCGGCGATGCCGTCCCACTCCCCTTGGCCGGTATTATGTTAACCAATGTTCGCGTTTTCGCAAACAAGTTTCAACCGCCCTGTTTTCCCATAGCGTAAGGCTCGCGTGAGTTTTCCACACAAATAAAAAAATTGTATACAAAGTTATCCCGATAGGAGTGTGGATAACCCATTTGCTGACAATTGTTGATTTCTCAACGTTTATTCGCGTTTCGAGGTCGCTCAAAAAAATTTTATCCACATTCCTGAAAACCATTATCGTGAGCGGGAATAGCTGTAAAGAACGGACATAAATGGCGAGCGCCCCGAGTTTCCTCGGAGCGCTCTGTATAAAGGGTGGGCTGTTATAGCTAATATGCAATAATATTATGTTTCCCGCTCTGCGCCTATTCTTTCGTGTTGCGCAGATGGCGCTGCAGGTTCTCCGGTTCGAGCGACAGGGTCTTGCCTTCCGCCAGAGCCGCGACCCCGACGTAGGTGTAATCCTTATCGTCCCACATCTCCTCATTGACGTCCTGCTCGAGCTCGTTATACTGCGGCTCGGTGTACGTCGTGATAACGCCTTCGTAATTCCGCAGGATAATGCGTTTCGGCGTCTGCGAGATGATGTACTGCGGCATTACCGGTATCTTGCCGCCGCCTCCCGGAGCGTCGACCACAAAGGTGGGGATCGCGTATCCGGAAGTGTGACCGCGCAGACATTCGATTATCTCGATACCGGCGGCGACCTTCGTCTGGAAATGCTCGAGGCCGAGGGACTTATCGCACTGATAGATGTAGTACGGGCGGACCCTGTTCTTCACGAGTATCTGGACGAGGTTGCGCATCACCTTGGGGCTGTCGTTCACGCCGCGCAGAAGCACGGACTGGTTGCCGAGCGGGATACCCGCGTCCGCGAGCTTGGCGCACGCGGCGGCCGCTTCTTCCGTCATTTCCTTCGGATGGTTGAAGTGAGTGTTCAGCCATATCGGATGATATTTCTTCAGCATATTCACGAGGTCGTCGGTAATGCGCTGCGGCATCACGACGGGCGTGCGGCTGCCAAGACGTATGATCTCGACGTGTTCTATCTTCCTCAGCTCGCTGATAATGTATTCGAGCGTCGCGTCGGAAACGCAGAGGCAATCGCCTCCGGAAAGCAGGACGTCCCTGACCTGCGGCGTCTTCTTTATATACGCGATGCACGCGTCGATGTCTTCGCGGCTGCGCGCGCCGTCATGCTCGCCGGCAAAACGGCGGCGGGTACAATGGCGGCAGTACATGGAGCACTGATCCGTGATGAGAAAGAGAACGCGGTCCGGATAACGGTGCGTCAGCCCCGGCGCCGGCGAATCCGCGTCTTCGTGAAGCGGGTCTTCCATATCGGCCGAACCGCGGAACGTTTCGCTGAGCACGGGAACCGCCTGCATCCTCACGGGATCGTGGATGTCGTCCGGATCCATCAGCGACGCGTAATACGGCGTGATACCGACGCGGAATCCATCCATAACCTTCGCAATATCCGCTTTATCTTTATCGTTCAGATTCACGACCTGAGCTATGTCTTCAACAGTCATAAGCCGGTGGCTTATCTGCCATTTCCAATCATTCCACTGTTCATCAGTGACATCCTTCCACAGCGGAATGTCTTTCCAGTTTCTTCTTGGGCTCTTAATCATTGTTGCCTCCCTTATTTCGATAGACGTATCGTAAATATATCTCCGCGTGCGTAACGGGCGCTTGCCGCTTCGCACTGCGATCCATGATGTATACCCTATAATAATGCAAGAGATGTGCCAAATAATAGCGGCCTTTCGCAGCGGTATAAAATGACCGGCGAACCGCTCGCGGCTTTGCGCCGCGCGAATCAGACGCACAGGCCCGAACCGCATCCGCGCGAGTGAGGTGAACCACATCAGTAAAAAGCGAACCGCGCGGTTCACTTTTCGGGAGCACTGATTGATTCCGTTCGTCGGATGAGCCGATGGATTTTTCGCCTGACACAGGCAAAAACCGCAGGGATACGAGGAGTATCGTGAGGATTTTTGCTGAAGTCAGACGGGAAATCGGCGGTTCATACGGTGGACATGCATTGATCAGTGTTTCCGTAATAAGTCAATTTCGTTTTGCTTCAATTTCCGGTAATGGCCCTGTTTTAGATTGCCGAGCCGGATATCACCGACCGCCGTCCGTTCAAGATCGAGCACCTTGTTGCCGACCGCCGCGAACATCTTGCGTATCTGCCGGTTTTTGCCCTCGTGGATCCGTATCTCCACAAGCGCCGACGTCTTCCCCTGCCGTATCAGCTCCGCTTCGGCGGGAGCCGTCCGGTAGCCGCCGATATCGACGCCGCGCCGCAAACGGCCGAGCCGCTCGTTCGATATAACGCCGGTGACCCGCGCCCGGTAGGTCTTGACCATTTCGGATTTCGGGTGCGTCAGCTTGTGGGCGAGCTGCCCGTCGTTCGTCATCAGCAGCAGCCCCGTCGTGTCCGCGTCGAGCCTGCCGACCGGGTAGATCCGCTCCTCGATATCCGAGGCGAGTTCCATGACCGTCGGTCTGCTCCGGTCGTCGTCCGTCGTCGTAATGTAGCCTTTCGGCTTGTTCAGCGCAATGTAGATAAGCCGCGTCTGCGGCCTTATATCACGCCCGTCGACGGAAACGACGTCACCGTCCGTTACGTCGAGCCCCGGACTGTCCACGGCGGCGCCGTTTACGCGCACGCGCCCCGCGAACACCATCTCGTCCGCCTTGCGTCTGCTCGCCACACCCGTCTGCGCAATGTATTTGTTTAATCTCATTATCAGGCCCTCTCAAAACCCCTATCACATATCTTTGCCCCGCTTCTTCGGCAAAACACCCCCGGTAACTCCCGTTTTACCCGCTCGCAGCGGCATTCCCGCGTTTGGCTGGGAGCAGAGCGCTCACCTCCCCTGCAAACCGATAAATCGCAGCAAACTTCACGACAAATCCGCGCAACAAGAATTTTTATACCCTATCGTTACTTCCGAATCTCGACACGCCGGATCTTGCCCGAAATCGTCTTCGGCAATTCCGTTACGAATTCGATAAGGCGGGGCATTTTATACGAAGCGGCGTTCGCCTTGACGAAGGCCCGTATCTCCTTCGCGAGTTCCGGGGACGGCTCGAAGCCCTCGCGCAGAATAATGCTCGCCTTGATAACCTGGCCCCGAATCGGATCCGGCGCTCCCGTTACGGCGCACTCGAGGACGGACTTGTGCTGCTGCACGACGCTCTCGACCTCGAACGGCCCGATGCGGTAACCCGCGGACTTGATAATGTCGTCCGAACGCCCGATAAATTTGAAGTACCCGCTCTCGTCCCGCGCCACCAGATCGCCCGTGTGATACATCCCGTCGCGCCACGCGTAATCCGTCATGTCGGGATTCCGGTAATATCCCATAAAGATGCCGAGTTCCCCCGGCGCTATGCGCAGGCAGAGCTCGCCTTCGCCGGCTCCCGCCACCTCGCCGCCGTCCGGCCCGATCAGCGCTA
>JAISEX010000118.1 GCA_031263875.1 Eubacteriales Family XIII. Incertae Sedis bacterium
GCGCCGGATTATTACATCCAAAACAACGGCGATGCCGCGGTGGACGTGACGGTAACCGGTTTGGCGATAGAAGCGGGCGCCGGTTTGACCTTGACGGATACGTTGGTAAACGACAATGACGTGCAGCTCAAGCTGGTAGGTTCGGGAACAGCCTCGCCGTTTACCACCGCCACGGGCTTCCTTACGGAAAGCGATTCCATAAACACGAATATCGGCATACTTACGGGAAAAGGCGACGCGAACCCGACGCGGCACTTCACGTTTGAAGGAACGTATAAAGGGAATTTTGATACGGTCAAAGAGCCGCAATATACGCTGAACTTTCGCTTCGCGCTGAACGACGGCACGTAAAAACGGGTTCGGCCGCCCCGGTACAGCCGGGAAACAGCGTCCGGAGAGCGCGGGATCCTCCCCTTTCCCGCGTACCATGCGGGCAGCAGGCCGCCAAAAGCGCTGTGGTTGCGGCATCGACTTTGACGCCGCAATCCGGCGCGGCGGCAGGGGGAGAAAATATACCACGGTTTTTCGCCCGGGATGGGGCTGAAATACAAGAAATCAAGAAAGGAAAGAGGGTGATGATCACAAAAGAAGAACGTACCTTTCCGGAAACAGGGCTGGAAGCGGGGGAAAAGGAGGAACATAAGAAGCGGAAATGGATTATTCGCATTGCCATCGCGGTTCTTATGGTCATCTTGCTCCTGCTGGCGCTCAACCGGTGCGGCATTATCACATTTCCGTGGGAAAAGCCGCATACCATTGTGGCAGGCGACCTCTTTCCGGGGCAGGGGGACGCGGACGACGGGCATCTGTCCGGTATGACGCCCGAGCAGATCAAGGAGCAAATGCAGAAGGCGGCGGACGCCGCGTATTTCAGCTTTAAGATCAACGCGCGCCCGGAGTTTAAGAACGGGAAAGCGAAGGGAAGTTTGGGAATAGAAAATCCGAGTTACAATGTCTATCCGATGGTCGTGCAGATATTTTTGGACGATACGGGCGAGATGATTTACGACTCGGGAGGAATGCTTCCCAACCAACATATCGACAATGCGAAGCTGTCCGTAGCGCTAAAAAAGGGCACGTACAAGGCGACCGCCTATCTGAACGCCTACGATCCGGATACGAAAGTCTGGCAGGGCAAGCAGGCCGCGGCGTTGGTCATTACGGTGCAGAACTAAATCATTATTTTAAAAAAGGAGAAACACAATGAAAAAGACAAGATTATTTACAAGCCTGATTGTTATCGTTATGATGATGGCGCTGGGCGCGAGCTCCGCTTTCGCTGCGGCGGACTATCAGGGAAGCGACTTTGACGATATTAAATACAAAATTGTAAAGGGCGATGACGGCGCAGATACCGATATTCCCGTCTATGGGTTTATCAGCGAGGACGTCGATGGCATTCTCGACGATGATTCTGAGGACGAAGGTGAGCAGCCGTACCTCGATACCTACGCGATCAACGTCGAAGTTCCGGTAAAACTTATCTGGGCGGCGTTTGAGGGTGACGAGGGTGACATTACCGCTCCCGATTACCATATCACGAACCTCTCGAGAGCAAACGACCTGACCGTTACGATGACGGATTTTGTTATCAAGGATGAAGATTCAGACGCTACTACTATTGATAGCGATCTGACGCTGAACATAACCGGTACGCAGATGGCTCTGGCCGATGTGGTCGGGATGACAAGTAGAACGGATGCATATGCGACCACCTTATTTAAGAGAGTGGATTTATCGACCGCCAACACGTGGAACTTCTCGCTAGGCGGAACATGGGACGGCGACTGGAGTACCACGTATACGCCGCAGTATACGATGACTCTCAAGTTTGAGGTTAAGTTATAAAGCCCGTGAAGGAGGCGATCACGTGAAAAAAACGATACGGGCGCCGGCGCTGGCATTTTCATTGACCATCATTCTGCTGCTTGCCGCTACGGTCACCGCCTTTGCCGAAACTCCGCAGAACAAGGCGGAGTTTGGGCAGACGGTAACCGACTACGGTAAAACGAAGGCCTCTGCGGGCGCGAACGCGGCGATGGAGGTACAGGGCTACATTATTTTGAGTGGGAACGTATTGCCGCAGGTACCCGGCGAACTCACGGACACGCCGGATATGCCGAGTACACCGACGACGCCAAGTACACCGGACAAGCCGAGTACGCCAAGCAAGCCGAACACACCGAGTACGCCGGCTGCTTCCGGCACGACGGCAGATCGCGGCGCAGCGGAAACGGTTTTGGTAGAACCGCCGATTGATGCGGGGCTCACCGTGGATACGCCGGATTTGCCCGACAGCAACGCGGGTACAAACGATTCGCAAAACGGAATCTCCGGCAGTGACATTGACCGCGGTCTGGGCCGCACAGCCGCGGGAAATTGGAGCCTTCTGTCGCTTATTATGTCCGCGGCGGCGATATTCGGCTCGATCCTTTTGCTAATCGGCGCGTATCTCAGGCGTCGCGCACGCAAAAACGAGGAACGATTCGCGAAGGACAGCGAAGATGAAACTCGGCGCAGGAGTGCGCGTGGAATGTTGAAGATTCTTGCGGTTATTGCCGGCATAACGACGCCGGTCGTCTGGCTTTTGCTCGACGATTTGAGTCAGTCGATGGTCGTTGTCAACACCAATACGATGTATGTCGGGATGGCGTTTGCCCTTCATCTTGCGCTGATGATCGCGCCCCGTTTCGTAAAGACAAGCGCGGCGGCCATGAAGAGCGGTTGACGAAATTACAGAAGGGATAACGCGTCGCCGCTTTCCGAAAACGTGAATATAATGAGAACATCACCCGGCGGGAAACCGCCGGGTGTTTGCTGTCGCGGCGTTATTAAAGTTGCTTTTACGGAGCGATAGGGCTTGAGCGCGAACCGGTTTTATCACAATAAACGCTGATAGTTGAACAGCTCTACTTGTTGCATATAAGGCAAGTATATTATATAATATACTTAAAGATGAAGGGATCGCCTTTGAGCGTGCCCGAAAACACAACGCGTGCGGGGTGTCACCGCTCCGCGGCAAGGAGGGAATTATGGCACAACTCTCACTATATTTGGATAATACTATCTATGAGCAATTGACCGAACGCGCGAAGGCCGCGCATAAGTCCAAATCGCTGTACGTGTCCGAATCGCTGCAACGCAGTTTTGACAGCGGTTGGCGGGAGGGCTTCTTCGACCTGTTCGGCTCGATAAAAGATGAAAGTTTTCGGGTTCCCGATGATCCGGCGTTTTCCGGCGACGAAAAAGGGATAAGGCTGTGAAATACTTTCTTGATTCCGATATATGCATCTACTATCTGAACGGCATGTATCCCGATATCGTCACGCATCTTATCGCGCTCGACGCGGCTGACGTGAAGATCGCTTCCGTGGTCGCGGCGGAGGTGTATTACGGGGCGCGGAAAAGCAGACGGAAAGACGCGAACCGCCGGCATATAGACGAATTTTTCAAGTCGTTTGAGATCATCCCCTTCGACCATGACGCCTCGGAATATTACGCGATGATACGCGCGGATATGGAGAGCCGAGGGGAAGTGATCGGCGCGAACGATTACCTTGTGGCAGCAACGGCGCTGTCGCGCGGCGGGAAACTCGTCACAAATAATATGAAGGAATTTATGAAGGTCCCCGGACTTGCCGTAGAAAATTGGGTCAGACCGCGGTACGAAGCCGAGTGATATCTCGGTAAACATTGCGGCGCAAAACGGCAATGGCAGACTTTGCGCAGACGGCAGAGAAGGTTGCATGTGTCCCGCGCACGGTAGAGCAGCGGGCTAACGTTCGCTGCGCTCACTCCTCCACTCGCTGCGCTCGTTTCGCTGTCCTGTTTTACATTGCGGCTAAAGCCGCGTAAAACAGGCGAAGCCCTGTGCTCCTCGTTGTGCGAGGTACAACGGAGCTAACGTTCGCTGCGCTCACTCCTCCACTCGCTGCGCTCGTTTCGCTGTCCTGTTTTACATTGCGGCTGAAGCCGCGTAAAACAGGCAAAGCTCCTGTACCTCTGCCAAGGGATAGCAGTGGGCTGAAGCTCTTTTCGTGTTGGTGAGAGAGAAAGATTGCGGCTGAAGGACGGGAGACGGCAGAGAGGTGGGTGCTTACGTGGCAGCCTTATCTCGCGCCGGTTGGCGTGCGGGCAGGAAACGGGTACGCCGTATAATGGCGGACGTGTCTATGCTTTTCTCGCATATGTCCCGCGCACGGTAGAGCGCCACGGGCTGAAGCCCTGCGCTCCTCGTTGTGCGAGGTACAACGGAGCTAACGTTCGCAAGCTCACTCCTCCGCTCGCGTTGCTCGCTTCGCTGTCCTGTTTTACATTGCGGCTGAAGCCGCGTAAAACAGGCAAAGCTCCTGTACCTCTGCCAAGGGATGGGAGGGGTGCGGTAGCAGCCGCGAAGCGGCCGGAGCCCCGGACAGCCCGGTGGGGCGCAGCCCCATGCGCCGAAAAAAGCATCATTTACATCCGCACAATCCGGTCGCAGACGTGGGCGAGCAGGGGCAGATCGTGCGAGATCAGGAGCATGGTCAGGTGGTGTTCGTCTTTCAGGCGTTTGAGCAGATGGATGATGCGGCTGCACGTCGTCACGTCGAGCGAGGACACCGGTTCGTCGGCGATAATCAGATCGGGCCGGGTGGCGATGGCGCGGGCGATGGCGACGCGTTGGCGCTGTCCGCCGGAGAGCTCGCTCGGCTTGCGGGAAATCAGTTCCGGTTCCAATTCCGCTTCGCGCATCAGTCCGGTAAT
>JAISEX010000208.1 GCA_031263875.1 Eubacteriales Family XIII. Incertae Sedis bacterium
ATGGCAGTCCACAGCGTCAGCGCCATTATTATAGCGACAAAGAGCGCCAGCCTCCTTTTCAGTTTTCTCGTTTTCATAATAGTTTGCATAAGAAATTACCTCCCCTGCACCGCTTCGCAGTCGCAAAAGAAAACAGCCCCTGCGAGCGATGCTTTGTCAGGCTGTTT
The DNA here is from genome assembly GCA_031263875.1 of Eubacteriales Family XIII. Incertae Sedis bacterium. Classification (GTDB taxonomy): domain Bacteria; phylum Bacillota; class Clostridia; order Peptostreptococcales; family Anaerovoracaceae; genus JAITEX01. The sequence goes on from JAISEX010000208.1 coordinate 168, forward strand.
CGTATTTACCTTTTTAATTACTGTATTGAAACAAGATGCGAAGAAGTCGCGTCCTGCTGATACCGAATTGTTTACGCTAGAAGGTTGTCCCCCCCCCCCCACTATATGGAAGGATCTTTTGGGGTCGGTTATGGTTTTTTGCACGTTATCCCCCTGTGCTTGCCAATTTGTGAATTCATATATAGTATATACCCATTTTTGCGGGACGGGGGAGAGCAAAACAGTTTCAAGATCATATTCCTGAATCGTCTGTTTTACGCATCGCTCCAATTAACTAAATCCAATCCATCAATAATCTCAAAATGCTTGATGTTATTCGTGACAAGCGTAAAGTTGTTTTTAATGCAGTATGCTCCGATAAGCAAGTCCGCATCGGAAATTGGTTTTCCCGCGTTTTTCAACGCGGCGTAAGTGGAAGCGGCAATATCAAGGGTCGATATATCGATACCCGCCACTTCAATTTCCGCTAAGAGTTCATCAAATTGCGCAATCTGCGTAGCGGCGTTTTTTGCGAGAAGCCCACGCCTGATTTCATAATATACAATAGGCGGTATTATTATTTGGTTTCCGGCTTTAATTGTGGCTTCAAGCCGCCGCAAAACAGTTTCGTTTCCGCGGAGAATATACGAAACAATATTAGTATCAAGCGCAAAGGTTATCATAGCGTGATCTTGCGGTCAAAATCAACGCGTTCAAATTCTATTGGCTCTCCGCAGGGAGCATTTTTCAGGTTTTGCAAAAATTTAAGCCACGCTTTTCCGTTTCTGTTTTCTGACACGGGTTGATCTAATATGGTAACCTGCACTTTGCCTCTGCGAAGCGTACGCCGGTATTGTTCAGGAATATGTATGGTATCGTCTTTTACCACTGTTTCAAATTGTATCGCGTTCATTACGACCATCTCCTTAGATAGATATTATTATACTCCCACTCGTGCGTTATCCTCTGCTCGTTTTCTCTATTATACTACTTTCGGCGAGGATTTTGCGTGTTTTTACACGGGAAGGCGGCAGGGGAGGGCGTCTCGTGTTGATTCTGTTTCTCGCTTCTCTTTTTCGTTCACGTGAGAAACGGGGACGCCGGAGGAAGGATGGGCGTGTTGTACACTTTGCCCGCACAGGGGAGCCGGAGCGAGGGACGAGCGACGGCGACGCGCAAGGGATCGGAGGGGTGCGGTAGCAGCCGCGAGGCGGCCGGAGCAGCAAGAAAACGCTGAGAGCCGGGAATGCAAAGTAATCTCATATCCCGCGCGTCCGTCTTGAGCGCCGGGGCCGGAGTCCCGCAGAGCCCGGTGGGGCTGTCCCTGTCATGATTTCTAATCCGTGCATAATCCCATTATTTTCCATATGCCAGAACCCGATTAAGCCAGTTGGGACAGCCCCATGCGCCCTAAAAAATGCCAGTTTTGAACGGTTCCAAACTGCGGGCGGAATAAGCCGCCATTCGGTTTGAAAAAGTAGCAAGTTTGTTCATTAAATCCGGTGCGGGAGCGCTGGATTTGTGTTAGAATGTTCACAAGCAACAGGATTTCGTTGTCGAGGCAACGTTTTATTGCCTCGGTTTACTATGAGTTGTCGGGGTAATAGCGACAGGGCGAGGTGGTGAAAGGGTGAAAAACTGCTTATTTTGCGCCTCCGGAGGCAATCAAACCGTTTTTTTGCATGGTGAGGAAAAAGACAAGAATTTAGACAAGTTATTGCTGGCAGAAACACTTTTCATGAGGAATTTGTTCTTGCAAGCTGCGATTTGCTCGCAGTGATGGCAGAAATGAGGTAAAACATGAAACTTAAGAAGATGACGCTCGTTATTAACGGCGCGGAGCGTATGTTTGTCGTGGATCCCGAGAAGGATACTTTGGCGACGGTATTAAGACGCATTGGACTGACGGGGGTCAAAGTGGGCTGCGGCACGGGCGTGTGCGGCTCTTGTTCCGTTATTCTCGACGGGAAGGTCATTCGTTCCTGCACGCGCAAGATAACGGCGGTGAAGGATTACAGCGAGGTGACGACGATAGAGGGCATCGGCACGCCGAATCACCTGCACCCGATCCAGGTGGCTTTTATGGAATGCGGCGCGGTCCAGTGCGGGTTTTGCAGTCCGGGATTTATCGTCAGCACGTATCAGTTATTACAGGAAAATCCGGATCCGACGAGGGAAGAAGCCCGCGATTGGTTCCACAAGCATCGCAATATCTGCCGGTGTACGGGTTACAAGCAGATCGTCGATGCGGTGATGGCGGCGGCGAAGGTTCTGCGCGGCGAATGCACGATAGACGATATCAAGGTCAAGATGCCGGAGGACAAGAATTATTACGGTCAGCCGCTGGTGCGCCCGGCGGCGCTCGGCAAGGTGACGGGCGTCACGGATTACGGCGACGATATGGAGCTCAAGATGCCGGACGGCACGCTTCACGCTATTTTGGTGCAGCCGAAGCTGACGCATCACGCGAAAATTTTGAATATAAACACGGAGGAAGCGGAGAAGATGCCCGGCGTGTACAAGGTCGTGACGCATAAGGACGTCAAGGGCTCGAACCGCCTGAATTTCTTCCAGTTTACGCCGCGCACGCTCGCGTCGGAACAGACGCACATTCTGCTTGCGGAGGAAAAGATATTCAATTACGGCGACGTTATCGCGCTGGTTGTGGCGGACACGAAGACCCACGCGCGAGAGGCTGCGTCAAAGGTCACGATGGAATACGAACAGCTTCCCGAGATGCTGAACTATCTCGACGCGGCGAAGCCGGATGCGGTGCGCGTCCATGACGACCATCCGAATATCTGGAGCTGTCAGCCGACGGTGAAAGGCGACGACACGAAGGAGCTGATCGATTCCGCGCCCTACGTGGTGGAGGGCAGTTTCTATTCCACGCGCGAGCCGCATTTGCCCATCGAGGGCGATACGGTCCAGGCGTACTGGGACGAGGACGGCATGCTCACGGTTCACTGCAAGGCGATGGCCATCTACGGCAATATCAGCGACATCGCGGAGGCGACGGGCATTCCCGAGGAAAAGGTCCGCGTCGTTGAGAATCCGACGGGCGGAACGTTCGGCTGGGGCATTGCGGGCGCGACCTATTCGCTCGCGGCGATAGCCTGCCTCTGCTGCGACGACATGCCCGTGGCGCTGTCGATGACCTACGCGGAATTTATGGCGATCAGCGGCAAACGCGCGCCTTCGTATACGAATACGCGCTTGGCCTGCGACGCCGATGGCAAGATAATCGCGGCGGAATGGGATAACGGCCTCGATCACGGCTCGTATAACGAGCTCGGCGACGACCTGACCATGCGTATCGCGCGCTTTATGTATTTCCCGTACAACGTGCCGAACGTGCTCGGGCTGTCGCGGGTCGCGGCGACGAACCACAACTACGGAACGGCGTATCGCGGCTACGGTTCCCCGCAGGCGTATACGGCGTCGGAAGCTATTATGGATATGATGGCGGAGAAGCTGGGGCTCGATCCGTGGGAGCTGCGGTGGCGGAATATTTGCCGCGAGGGTGATACGAACGTCAACAGTTACCTCTTCCCG
>JAISEX010000190.1 GCA_031263875.1 Eubacteriales Family XIII. Incertae Sedis bacterium
CGCGGGTTACGCCTTGCCGCTGCACCCGAGCACGTTCTGTATCTTGCGCTGCACCATGTCCTTGATGGCGGAACGCGCCGGCTTCAGGTATTGGCGCGGGTCGAAGTCCGCGGGATTCAGCGCCATATGCTCGCGGATGGACGCGGTCATGGCAAGCCGGAGATCGGAGTCAATGTTTATCTTGCAAACGGCGCTCTTTGCCGCCTGACGCAGCATGTCCTCGGGAATGCCGATGGCGTCCGGCATCGCGCCGCCGTAGGTGTTTATCTTCTGGACCAGTTCGGGAATAACCGACGACGCGCCGTGCAGCACGATCGGGAAACCCGGAAGCCTCCGCGTGATTTCCTCGAGAATATCGAAGCGCAACTGCGGTTTTTGGCCCGGCTTGAATTTATACGCGCCGTGCGAGGTGCCGATGGCGATGGCAAGCGAGTCGACGCCCGTCGTTTCGACGAATTCCTGCACCTGGTCGGGATCGGTATACGAATGATGTTCCACGTTCACGTCGTCCTCGACGCCCGCGAGCTGCCCGAGTTCGCCTTCAACGACAACGCCGTTTGCGTGCGCGTATTCGACGACCTTTTTCGTGAGGGTGATATTCTCCGCAAAGGGGGACGAACTGCCGTCGATCATAACGGACGTGAAGCCGCCGTCGATGCAGGACTTGCAGGTTTCAAAATCCGGGCCGTGGTCGAGATGGAGGGCGATCGGCAGATTCGTGTCCTCAAGCGCCGCCTCAACGAGCTTTATCAGATAGACGTGTTTGGCGTATTTGCGGGCTCCCGCGGAAACCTGCAGTATCAGGGGCGCCTGCTCCTCCGCCGCCGCTTCCGTGATCCCTTGGACTATCTCCATATTATTGACGTTAAAAGCTCCGATGGCATAGCCGCCCTCGTAAGCCTTTTTGAACATATCGGTCGTTGTTACTAATGGCATGGTTTCCTCCCCTTAGCTGCTCTTGGTCAGTATGTCTATTATGGCGTCGACGGACGAGCCCGCGGGTATTTTGAACGAACCCGCTCTGAGCTTCTTTTCCGCGCCCTTGGCTGTGACCGCCGTGTTAAATTCATCGCTCGAAGCTATCAGCCCGGCGTCCTTCAGCGCGACCGCGATCTGGTCGCTTGACATTCCGCTCTGAACGGTCAGCGTCACTTCGGTGCCGTCAGCGAGCGGCGCCATGCCCTCGCCGGTAGATGTTTGATCCGCGGCAGTTGTGCCTTGCGAACCGGCGCCCGCGTCACCGGCGGGCGGCTGGACCGTGTCATCGTCCGCCGCGGCGTCCGTGCCCGCCTGTTCCGTCGTGGTTTTCGCCGGCTGTTTTGTCGCCGACGGATTATCGCTTTTCATAATGGCGTCTATTCGCGACCATATAATGATAATCGCGACGATGACTATTACCGCCGCCACTAGCACATCGCTTTTGTTATAAAGAAAGTTTCTCATTGCCCCTGCCTCATTCATCAACCGGCGCCCGCGGACAATATTGGGATCCGCCGCGCTTCGGTACAGGAGGACGGTTTTATCCACCTGTATCTAAGCGTATTATAGCATAATTTTATTTCGCTTCCATTACATTCACGCTTCGGTTTTTTTGCGCCGGTATGCCATCTCGTATAAGGCGATCGCGGCGGCGCTGCCCGCGTTCAGCGACGCGACCCCGCCGCGCATGGGCAGTGAAATAATAAAGTCGCATTTTTCCCTTACGAGGCGCGGAAGCCCGGAGCCTTCGCCGCCGACGGCGAGCGCGGCCGCCCCCGAAACGTCAGCTTCGTGGTAATCCGTCCCGTCCATATCGAGCCCGTAAACCCACACGTTTTCCCGCTTTATCTCGCCTACAAACTGCGCGATGTTCGGCACACGGGCGACGCGCATATGCATGGCCGCGCCAGCCGAAGCCTTGACCACCGCCGGCGTAACGGAAACGCTGTGGCGCGTCGGTATAATAACGCCATGCACGCCGGCTCCGTCGGCCGACCTGATGATCGAACCGAGGTTGTGCGGATCCTCGATGCCGCAGGCGATCACGAGAAAGAGCGGCTCCCCGCGCGAGTCAGCGGCAGCCCGAATATCCTCAAATGTGCTGTACTCGTAATCCGTCAGGTAGGCGGCGACGCCCTGATGGGACGTGGCGCCCGTCGCCCTGTCAAGCTCTTTCCGTTCCATCGGCCGAATGGGAACGCCCGCCTTTTTCGCGAGCGCGTATATCTTTCGCCCCGCTCCCTCGATATTCTTCTGGATAAGCAGACGCTCGATGCCCTGCCCGCCGCTGAGCGCCTCAAGCACGGGATTGCGCCCGTAGATAAGAAGTTTGTCGTTTTCGTTATTCACCTCAAAAGGTTTATCCGTATTCTTCGATTTCATTCCAGTGGTGTTTCTCTCTTTCGTTTTTGGGGCGATATCCTTCTTCTATTTTACACGTACTTCGAGATTCCGTAAAATGGCGGCGTAAAAAGTTTTCGCGGAAAGTTTTCACGAGAACTTCACGAGTTTTGACAAGCGTGTTTTCTCCTTCATCACCACGGGCGCATGGGGCACGCGGGAATGATTTTGTACGTAATCGCGGGATAGTCTTACGCGCGGACATTTACAAAAAACAGCTTCTTATTTTTGAGCGCCCCACCGGGCTCTGCGTTGCAATTCCTCGGCCGCCGTTTATGCGATTGTGGCACAAAGCAAAACCTGATAGCAAGACAACTACGGAAAGTGCGTATCCCGTAAGCGGCCTGCGGGATTTGCCTGTTTTACGCGGCTTTAGCCGCAATGTAAAACAGGACAGCGAAGCGACCGCAGGGAGCGGAGGAGTGAGCGCAGCGAACGTTGCCTGTTTTACGCGGCTTTAGCCGCTATGTAAAACAGGACAGCGAAGCGACCGCAGGGAGCGGAGGAGTGAGCGCAGCGAACGTTGCCTGTTTTACGCGGCTGCGCCGCATTGTAATGTAAAACAGGACAGC
>JAISEX010000209.1 GCA_031263875.1 Eubacteriales Family XIII. Incertae Sedis bacterium
TCATTTCCCCGAAATTTGAAATTAAAAATTCTATGCTTTTTATAAATTAATTATTGTGACAATCGAGATTGCGGGTTTGAGAACGGAGGAAATGATGGCAACGCAGGTTATCTTACGACATGAAGTATATGTCTAACCGCTTCCATTACGCTCTCCCAAGAAATCTCTGCGGCATAATCGAATTTGCGTTGATAACTCCGCCACAAATCTATGAGTGCCGCACTTTCCGAAATTTCATTCAGAATCAAATCGGCGTCGACAAGCGAAGCAAGCGAGCCGCGCTTTTCACTCGTCTTCATAAAAGCCTCTCGCAACGTGGTCTCATTGATATTCCGCGCTTGCGTGTTTGTCAGAACAAAGATGTCATAAAAATCACGCATACGGGTATTGGCGGTTCCGCGGGAGAGTAGGGTTTCAATCTTCTCCGCAAGCACGGTTTCCAAATTGTATGCCAAGAGGGAGATGGCGCGTTCCTCGAACAAAAGCCGAAAGGAATAAGACACTTCTCGCGGCGTTATCACATCTCCGGTTGAAAAGTCGATTTTCAGCGGCGTATGCATCGTTTCAAGCGTGGTGTCAAGCATAATGCGAACGCCCGGATAATCCGCTTCATCCATAATCGGCGACACGCTTTTGATTTCAAAGGACAGCCCGTCGTCAATCTCTACAGCAGTAATTCCTTCGACGATTTCCCGTGCGCTGTCCTCGTTCAGCGGAAGGTTTTTGAGCGTAGTATCCACGTCCATTGTGGAGCGATTGTTTAGCCCGACCATAGCCGCCACCAAAACGCCGCCCTTCAAAATCAAGTTGTCACGATATTGTGAGAGTGAGAGCCGTTCCAGAAAACGCTCCATCACATAGTTCCGAATAATGATTTGCGCCCGAGCGCTATCTCCTTGAGAGATGTTGCGGACAAGAGCCTTCAGTTGCCGTGAAGTGTGTATCATGACAGCAGCGCCTCCAAATACTGACGAACTTGTTTTTCGACCGAGAACGCTTTTGCGCAGCGCATGAGTTGTGGAATATTCTTCTCTTTTAGCCGTACATAGTTCCTGACTGCCGACTGAAAATCCTGTATCTCAATGTTTCTGCGACTTCGGAATAGATCGCAAATCGTCCGCTCGGCATTATACGTTTTGACCGAATGGCCCGAAGGTGAAAGTGCGGCAATAACGCCCTCTCCAAAAAGTTCTTGTTTCACCTTATAGACCTTGACGCCCTGCCGCGTCAGTCCGGTCGCGTTTGTCCCCGCTTTGAGCGTTAAGGAAAAAGGCGCCGGTTCCCGTTCGGTAAGCCGCAAAAGGTAAAGCGCCGTTTCGTGGGAAAACACCGCCTCCGGATAGCGCACCTGAATGACGAACAATCCATCTTCCCACGCGTCCTGCGACATATACAAACCGTGGGCGACACGTTCAAGCCCGTTTTTACGGACAAAATCGCCAAGAACTGTTCTTGAAACGCCTGCGCTTACCGCGTCCGACGTTTTCAAAAATCCGTTATTCGTTTGAAGCAGAGTCGTTAATTTTTCTGTGCTTGCCATACCATCACCTTACTTTTACGCTCTTATTGTAAGCGATAAGGGCGTGAAAGTAAAGATGCTTGTTTAAATTTTTTCTCCGAAAGATTCCTGTGATGACAAAGCGCGAATCCGGCCTGTTGCGAAATTTTCTGTGCGCACCAACTTCCGTAATATCCCATTCGATAAAACTTGATTAAACCTTACCTCAACCCGTTCCAGGTGATATTCATTTTAACGTTGCCAGGAATCGTAGCAAGCCTCTCACCCACCACCGGTTTCCGGCGGCTTTGCGCCCGCGGCATATCGTTTGGGGCTGGAACCGACCCATTTGGTGAAATCCTTCGAGAAATACGACACGCTGTTGTAGCCGAGCATTTCCGCGATCTCCATAACGCGCGTTTCGCCCGCGAGCAGCAGCCGCTTCGCCTCCTCCAGCTTCAGCCGTTTAATGTAGGCCGTCAGCGTCACGCCCGTTTCCTTGCGGAACAAAGCGGAGAGATAATTGGTGTGGAGGCCGAGATGCCGGGCGATATCGCGGGTCGAGCACGTTTCGTAGAGATGGCTGTGAATGTAACGGATGGCGCGCATAATCGGCAGCGAGTAGTTTTTCAGCCGCTCATCCCGGAGCAATTTCGCGTAATGGCCGACCATGTCGATAACGAGCAGGCGAACGGATTCCGCATCGTTCAACCGCTCCAGACGATTGATGTAACTGTCGCCGATGGAAAAGCTCTTTTCCGCCTCGGCTCCGGCGTCGATGACGGCTCTCCCCAGCAGAGTGACGATGCAGATCATGTTATTCTTGAGGGAACGAAGCGGTTCATCCGCCAGTTTGTTGAAATTGATCTGATCTATCGTGATGTCATTTAAACGCGCCAGCTCGCCTTTTAATATTTTGTCGATCATTCGCCGCTCAAAATCCCTCGTGTAATGCCGGTAGCCCGTGGTCTTCAGGTTCAGCGCGTCGTGTTCCGCGATTATGGCCATGATAACCTCCTTGTTACTATATAACGCCCTGCCGGGGCCGTAATTGAGGCGTTAAGAAGCGTGTTGCGAAGCTCTTGATTCGAGCTGAGGCTTCATGCATGATGGAATGATTTTCCATTTTCCTCAAATCCTCTAACGCATTATCCCTCACCTCGACCGTTTTACCTGTCCCTTTTAATTTCGCCTCAGAAAACTACAAAAAACCTTACCGGAATACAACTATTATAGTTTCCCTCTTTGTAAAATGCAAGCATTCGGAAAGCATTACCGTCACGTGCAGTTTCGCGGGGATTTTCGCGAAAATGAGAGGAGGAAGGACATGCCGTATTTCACAACATCGGACAACGTGCAGATCTATTATGAGGAACGCGGAAAGGACAAGGAGAAAACGATTATCTTTATCCACGGGTGGGCGTCAGACCACAGCGCCTATCACGAGTCCGCGGAATTTTTAAAGAAGTGGTATCACTGCGTTTCTTTCGACCTGCGGGGCTGCGGGGCGTCTTCGCGCCCGCGCACGGGCTATTCCATGGCAAAATGCGCGCGGGATATGAAGGAGCTGATCGAGGAATTGGAGCTGGAAAACGTCGCGCTCTTCGGCGCTTCGCTGGGCACGTCCGTCATCTACGCGTATGTGCGCGATTACGGCTGCCGGTATCTCGACCGCGTGATCCTCGCCGATATGCCGCCGCGGTTGATTGCCGACGACTCGCCCGAGCACCCGTGGAAATGGGGGCTGTACCGCGGTGATAATACGGGTGAAAATCTGCTGGCGAATATGGGGCGCATGTTCGAGGATTTTGACGAGTATGTGTTGTGGCACGTCGAGATGTGTATGCCCGCCGCCTACAAGATCGCGGGATTGCCCGATGATTTTCGTCAGGCTATCGGGACGGAAGCGCTGCCGCCGGAAGCGCGTGATCTCGTTTCCAAGGGGCTGTGCCGGGACTTGGATCCGCTGGCCATTACCGCTTTCGCGTATTTCACCATCTACGAGGATTACCGGGATGTGCTGCCGTCCATTACCGTTCCCGCGGCCGTATTCTACCCGAATCCCGGCAGCATCTATGTGCCGGAGGCGATGGAATACGTGGCGGATCATGTGGGCGGTCCCGTTCGGAAAGTGGAATTCAAGCCCGCGACCCATATGTTCCTGCTCGAGCACAAGGAGCGCAGCATGGCGGAATTGATCGATTTTATGGAAGCGGAATTCTAACCGGACTGCCGGCATTGACCGGTTTCGCTTCGGGAAAATTTTATTGAAAAGGAGGCATCCACAATGACAAGAAAGGAAGGATATCAGATATCCGGATTTGAAGGCTTCAGTTACTCCATCTACTTTTTGGGGCAGAACATCTCGTTTGCGCTGCCCGCGCTCTATCTCGTCGTCTTTTTTACCGACATCGGCATTCCCGCCGCGACCGTGGGCATTATCACGCTTATCGTCAAAGTCTGGGACGCTGTCAACGACCCGATTTTCGGCGGGATCGTGGATAAGGTGCATTTAAAAAGAGGAAAATTCATGCCGTGGATACGCGTTTCGCTCATCGCGTTGCCCGTAACGACGATCCTGCTCTTTGCCATCCCGAACGATATGTCATTGACGGCGAAGATTGCCTGGGCCTGCATCGGTTACATGCTGTGGGATTCGGCCTATACGATCTGCGATCTTCCCATTTTCGGCTTGGTCACCACGCTGACAAACAATGTGAACGAACGCACGGCGATCATGTCATACGCGCGGATCATGGCGTTGGCGGCCTTTATCGTCGCGACGTTGATTATCCCGGTGGTGCGCGGCGCGACCGGCGGGTGGTTCACGTCCGCGATCGCCCTCTCCGTCCTCACCCTGCTGTTTATGTTCCCCATTTGCGTGGTGGGAAAGGAGCGGATCACGCCAAAGCCGACGGCGGACAATTTCGGCTTTCGCGATATGTTTCACTATCTGGGCAAGAACAAATATCTGCTGTTCTTCAATCTGGCTATTATCGTGGCCAGCCTGACGAACACCTCCTCCGCGCTGGGTATCTACATTGCCCGTTACAATATGGGCAACGAAGCGATGCTCGGCCTGCTGACCATTGCCGCCATCGTTCCGGCGCTCGTGTTCGGCGCTTGCCTGCCGGCGCTGGCGAAAAAATTCGATAAGTTTCACATCTTCCTTTTCATGTTCCTGCTCTCTCCCTGCTTAGGCGTCATGTTCTATTTCATCGGTTACGAAAACCAAACGCTTTTCATTATCGCGTGCTTTATCAGGAGCATCCCGTCCGGCGCAATACTGTTCATGTCGTTTATGTTTACGCCCGACTGCGTGGAATACGGGCTTTACCGCTCGGGCATCAACGCGTCCGGCATCGCTTTTTCCATTCAGACTTTTACGGCGAAGTTTTCAACCGCGATGGCGACGGCTGTCGGCGCCTTTGCGCTGGCTGTTATCGGTTTTGTCGAGACGGAAGGCGCTCTGCAAGCGGCGAATTTCCCCGATAAGCTGTGGGTCGTGTTCACGCTGCTTCCCGCCGCGGGTTCGCTCGCAGCGCTTCCCTTCCTCTTTAATTACAAATTACGCGACAAGTACGCCCAGATAATGGCGAAGGCGAACAGCGGTGAGATTACGCGCGAAGAAGCGGATAAGCAGTTGGACGGCCGGTTTCGGTAAAAGGATGGTGCGGATATGAAGATGACATTTCGGTGGTTCGGCGAAACGAGCGATAATATCACGCTGAAGCAGATCAAACAAATTCCCGGCGTCAGCGGGATCATGGGCGTTTTGGACGATAAAGCCGCTGGCGCCGTGTGGACGGAGGATGAGATTTCCGAATACATCGCGAGCGTTCACGCGGTCGGGCTTGCCTGTGAAGTGATCGAGAGCGTCAACGTCCATGAGGACATTAAACGGGGCGCGCCGGGCCGCGACGCGTACATCGAAAATTACCTTCGGACGATTCGCGGCCTCGCGAAATTTGGCGTAAAAGTCATCGTCTATAATTTCATGCCGGTGTTTGACTGGCTGCGGACGGATCTGGCGCGGGAAATCCCGGAGGACGGCAGCACTTCCCTGTACTTCGACGAGGCGGATCTCGGCGCGATGACCCCGCTCGATATTGTCCGAAAAACAGCCGAAAGCAGCGGGGGATTTTCACTTCCGGGCTGGGAGCCGGAACGCCTTGCGGAACTTGAAACCACGCTGAAAGCCTATGAGGGAATGACGGAGAATCAGCTTCTCGTTAACTATAAATATTTTCTCGACGCGGTTTGTCCGGTGTGCGAAGAAGCCGGCGTCGTCATGGCAGTCCATCCCGACGATCCCGCGTGGAATATTTTCGGCCTGCCGAGAATCGCGCATAATTCCGCGCAGTTGCAGAGAATCGTCGATTTGAATCCTTCTCCCGCGAACACGCTGTGTATCTGCACCGGCTCACTCGGGACCGATCCCGAAAACGACATTCCCGCCATCGTGCGGCATTTCGGCGAACGGAACAGGATCAGTTGTATGCACATTCGCAACGTGAAGCGCCTCGGTTACCGGAAATTTCGCGAGGCCAGCCACCTGTCGCGCGACGGCAGCTTGGATATGTATGAAATCGTTAAGGCGGCGGTTGAAACCTGCCCCGGCGTGTATGTGCGCCCCGACCACGGCCGAATGATTTGGGATGAAACCGGGCGTCCGGGTTACGGCCTGTACGACCGGGCGCTTGGCGCGGCCTATCTGAACGGACTCTTTGAGGCGGCGGAAAAGTCCAGGCGGCACGGCGGCGGAAATTGAATAATCCGAAATGGCCGTATTTCAAGATTGGTAATATTTGGGTATCGCGTAATGCGCTGCTGTATGGCAAAATCGCGGCAGATGAGAATGACAGAAACGAGGCGCTGTATGTTTTTTAAGATCGCTAAAAAATGCGGGATCATTCCCGTGATAAAAATAGAGGACGCGGATAAGGCTGTTCCGCTTGCGAAAGCGCTGCTTGGCGGCGGCGTAAACGTCGCGGAAATCACGTTTAGAACGCCCGCCGCCGCGGACGCGATCGCAAAAATCGCGGCGGAAGTCCCGGAGATGTGCGTCGGGGCCGGAACGGTGGTCAATGCCAAGCAAGCCGGCATCGCAATAGATTCCGGCGCGAAATTTATCGTTTCGCCGGGGTTATTGCCGGAAGTCATCGAAGCGGCGCAGGGCGCGCGAATTCCCGTGCTGCCCGGAGTCGTGACGCCCTCCGAAATCATGAAAGGGCTTTCTTTCGGGTTAAGCGTGTTTAAATTTTTCCCCGCCGAACCGTTCGGGGGCCTGAAAACCATCAAGACACTGGCCGCGCCGTTTGGGGACGTCAGGTTCGTCCCGACCGGCGGCATAGATGTGCGAAATATCGCTAAATATTGGAAATCCGATACGATCCTCGCCGTGGGCGGCAGCTTTGTCGCGCCGGAAGCGCTGATCGGAAGCGGTGATTTTGCGGCAATAACGCGGCGTTGCAAGGAAACCGCAGCGATGTTCCAAAGCATTCGGAAGCCTTGAACTGACATTAAACTTATAATGGAATTTAACGGAATCAACTTAATGGAATATTATGGAAATCATGTGACCGCAAATTAGATCGGATGTAAGCCATAACCGTTTAC
>JAISEX010000244.1 GCA_031263875.1 Eubacteriales Family XIII. Incertae Sedis bacterium
AAGTGAGCGGAGGAATGAGCGAAGCGAATGTTGCCTCACGGAAAGAAATAGACTAAGAAGCAAGACGGTTATAGTAGGGCAGAAACACTTTTCATAAGGAATCTGTTTCGCAGGGCGGCAATTCACGCGCCGCATGAGCAGAAATGAGGCAAGTGTGAAATGCGTTTCACACGCCGCCGGAGGCAGTTCAATCTGTTTTGCTCGTTTTACGCGGCTGCGCCGCATTGTAATGTAAAACGGGACAGCGAAGCGAGCGAAGTGAGCGGAGGAATGAGCGAAGCGAATGTTGCCTCACGGAAAGAAATAGACTAAGAAGCAAGACGGTTATAGTAGGGCAGAAACACTTTTCATAAGGAATCTGTTTCTGTAAGCGGCAATTCATTTGCCGCGCGAGCAGAAATGAGGCAAAACCAATGGAATACTCTGAAAAATGGGGAAAAGATGTAGACGAAGCCGTAAGATTGGCGCTTGAAGACCTCGGTCTGACTGAGGACGAGGTGATGGTGACCGTGCTCGAGGAGCCGGCAAAGGGATTTTTGGGTATTGGCAACAAGTTGGCAAAGGTTCGCGTTGAAAAGGTTCAGATCGAAAACGAGCCGACCGACGACGTTCCCTCCGGCAACCTTATCGCCAACGAGAGAAAGGGCGTCCGCGACTTACGCAAGAAGAATCGTCCGCAGCAGGGAAGCGGCAGTTCGGGCGGAGGCGGCGGCCATCGCGAGGGCGGGAGCCATTCCCGTTACGGGCGCAATGACCGGAATGACCGTAACGACCGCGGTGAGCGTCATGATCGCGGCGACCGGAATGACCGTGGCGGTCATGGGCGGCGCAGGGAATACGAGCGGGAGGAGATCGATCTTTCCGAATTTGATTATTCCAATAAACCGCAGCTCAGCAAACGCCCCGAGGGTCTGGTGGAAATAGCGGAAAACGATACGACGGCTTTCCTGATCAGCGTTGCCGAAAAGATGAGCATTGACGTTGAAGTCAAGACGTATGAGAACGATGATTGCGTCTATTTCGAGGTGAGCGGGACCGACGCCGACGTGATGATCGGAAAGCGGGGGCAGACGCTTGACGCGATCCAGTATCTGACGAATCTCGTCAATAATAAGGAACGGGAAGAATATAAGCGCGTCGTCATCGACATCGAGGGTTACCGCTCGCGCCGCGAAAAGGTGCTTGAAGGTCTTGCCGTGCGGCTTGCGGCGAAGGTTCGCCGGACGGGACGCAGCGTGAAACTCGAGCCGATGAATCCGTATGAGCGTAAGGTGATACACGCGACGCTGCAGGAAATCGACGGCGTTACCACGAGAAGCGAGGGCGAGGAGCCGTATCGGAAAGTTGTTATAGAGCGGGAGAAATAAACCCCGTTTGGTTTTTTGGCCGGGTAAGGTTTTGCGTGAGGTACGGCATAAACCCGTGAATGACGCAGCAGGCGGCATGATAAGGAAGTTTGGGCGCTCTTTTAGCCCGCAGCTTTTCTCGCGTATGCGGCGGGCCGGTTCGCCGGCAGAAGGACGAGTGTGCCGCGGACTTTGCCCGCGTGTGAGAAAGGCAGGGCCGTCATATTTTCGGCGAGGGCCGGAATGGGGACGATGGCATGGAGGCTTGCGGGAGCTATGGCACGGAGCGCCGTTATGGGCTCAGCGTATGTCTGAATGGGTGACGATGATAAGGGAGCCGGAGCGAGGTACGAGCGGAGGCGACGCGCACGGTAGAGCACCACGGGCTGAAGCCCTGTGCTCCTCGATGTGCGAGGTACGACGGAGCTGAAGCTCCTGTACCTCTGCCAAGGGATAGGAGGGGTGCGGAGCAGCCGCGAAGCGGCCGGAGCCCCGCATGCTCTGTTTTACACTGTGGCTGAAGCCGCGTAAAACAGGCTCCGGTGGGGCACTCGGAAAAGAGGAGATCGTTTTTTGTAAATGCACGCGTGCAGAACGGTTTCCGGGCTGTGCGAAAATCATTCCCGTGTGCCCCATGCGCCCACATCAAAAAACCGTAAATTACGACGCGCAGCAAGTTTTATGGCTCGTTGCGCTGCGTGGAGGCAGGTATGAGTGAAACGATAGCCGCGATATCGTCGGCCCCGGGTGAGGGCGCGATAGGCGTGGTGCGGATCAGCGGTGACCGCGCGAAGGAGATTCTCGGCAGGCTGTTTTGCCCGGCGGGAAGCGATTTCGAGGAGAGAAAATTTTATTACGGAACCATTCAAGAACCCTCGTCGAACTGCGTGATCGATGAGGTTCTTGCGGTCTATATGGCGGCGCCGCGCACCTATACACGGGAGGATGTGGCGGAAATTTACTGCCACGGAAGCTATCTCTCGGTAAAACGGATTCTGGAGGCCGTCCTTTTCTGCGGGGCTGTTCCCGCCGAACCCGGCGAGTTTACGAAGCGGGCTTTTTTGAACGGACGGATCGACCTTGCCCAAGCGGACGCGGTCATAGATGTTATTCGGGCGCGCACCGATTTGGCGCACACCGCCGCGGTGGGGCAACTCGGCGGAAGGCTGTCGGAGCGGATTCGCGCAATACGTTCCGTGCTCGCGGACGCTCTCGCGGAAACGGTGGTGCATCTCGACTATCCCGATGAGGACGAGGATCCCGCTTCCGATAATTCGGCGGCGGTCCGTATTGCGAAAATGCTTGAGGGAGCGGCGGAGGAAATCCGCGAGCTGGTAGAAACCGCGGAGGCGGGACGGATGGTTTGCGACGGGCTGAACGTGGTTATCGCGGGCAAGCCGAACGTCGGCAAATCTTCGCTGCTGAACGCCCTACTGAGGGAAACGCGCGCCATCGTATCGGACGTGCCCGGCACGACGCGCGACCGGATCGAGGAGTACGCCAACGTCCACGGCATCCCCGTGAAGTTTGTCGATACGGCCGGCATTCGCGATGCGGAAGGCGAGGTCGAACAGATCGGAATCGACATGGCGTTGGACGCGACGCGAGATGCGGACATCATACTTTTTCTCGTCGACGGCAGCGGGGGCATAGACGACTATGATAAAAAAGTTGCGGCCCGGCTCGGCGGCAAAACGGCCGTTACCCTCGTTTCAAAATCTGACGCCTATCAAGTAATTAACTTGACAGATGCTGAAGCGCTTATTCCGGGTTCTCCTGTAATGTCCGTTTCCTCGGTAAGCGGAGCGGGGATCGCGGAACTCGAAAAGCATATCGCCGAGCTTGTTTTTGGCGGCGAGATATCGCCGGGCGAGCGGCTTCTCGTCACCAACGCGCGGCATAAAAATCTTTTGGTTCGGGCTTTGGCGGAGACCGAAAAAGCGGCGGGCGAACTTCGCTCGGGAGCGCCACTCGACTTCGCGGAAGTGGAGATGAGAGCCGCCTATGATTCGCTCGGAGAGATCATCGGGGAGACGGTGACCGACGATATTTTGGACCGGGTTTTCGAGAGATTTTGTGTCGGGAAATAAGGCGGATCGAGCTATGCAGGAGAACGATTTTTGCGAGCTGCGTTCCAGCTTGAGTGGCGGTCAGCGGCCGATTCGTGTGGCTGTTCGGTGAGGGATTACGGGTGGTTTACATAATTATAATTACGTTAACACATATATTAAAAGAGAATCATTACGAAAGAAACGGGTGAAAAACCTCAATATTGTTTAAATACGATGAAAGATAAAACGATAGGAATAAAAAGCGAATATGACGTCATTGTGGTCGGCGCGGGCCATGCGGGTTGCGAGGCGGGGCTTGCCGCGGCGAGGCTCGGATGCCGCACATTGGTGCTGACCATCAGCCTTGAATCCGTGGCGCACATGCCGTGCAATCCGTCCATCGGCGGTACGGGGAAGGGGCAGCTCGTCAAGGAGATAGATGCGCTCGGCGGTGAGATGGGAATCGTCATCGACAAGACATTTATCCAGAGCAGGATGCTGAATCGGACGAAGGGGCCGGCCGTCCATTCGCCGCGCGCGCAGGCCGACAAGCAGCGCTATCACGACGAGATGAAACTCACCCTTGAGCGGCAAAAAAATCTGGATCTTGTGCAAGGCGAAGTCGTGGAAATTCTCTTTGAAGAAGTGAATGAGAACGAGCGGGACGAGTCTTGTTCGGCGGGATCCAATCGGCGTGACGAGGGAGGAGCTGTCAAGCAAATTACTTGTCAGGAGGAGCGGGCCGGTGAAATTATCGAGAGGTTTGAAAACGAAAAAAGTGCGGGTGTAAATTTTCAAACGCATATGTATGTCGGAGCGGTTATCGAAAAATCAGAATCCGATCGGCGTGACGAGAGAGGAGCTGTCAAGCAAATTACTTGTCAGGCGGAGCGGGCCGGTGAAATTATCGAGGAGCCTGAAAACGAAAAAAACGTGGCTGTAAATTTTCAAGAGAATATAGTTTCGGGTGAGGTTATCGGAAAATCGGAAGCGGGTAAGATGCCGGCGGGAGATTCAAAATCGCGTCAACGTGTCTGCGGTGTGCGGACGAAATCGGGAACCGAGTACAAAGCGCGCGCCGTGATTCTCGCGACGGGAACGTATCTCAACGCGCTCGTGCATGTCGGCGACCGCGCGTGGCACAGCGGCCCATCGGGTATGACGCCGTCGCTCGATCTCGCGGCCGCGCTTACCAAATCCGGCATTCATTTACGCCGTTTTAAAACGGGAACGCCGGCGCGGGTGCTCGCGTCTTCTTTACGGTATGCGGAGATGCAGGAGCAAAAAGGCGACGAGGAGATCGCGCCGTTTTCGTTTATGAATGACAGTATCGCAGGCAACAAGATATCGTGTTGGCTTACGTGGACGAACGCAAAATCACACAAGATCGTGAGTGACAATATCGAGAAGACGGCGCCGTATGGAGGGCATACGACGGGAGTCGGTCCGCGGTATTGTCTTTCGATCGAAGATAAGGTGAGCCGGTTTCCTGAGCGGGAACGGCATCAGATTTTTCTTGAGCCGGAGGGTCTGTCAACCGAAGAAGTGTATGTGCAGGGAATGAGCACCAGTTTGCCGGAGGAATTGCAGACGGATTTTTACCGCTCTATCGCGGGACTCGGCGAAGCGAAGTTTTCGCGTTTTGCGTATTCGATAGAATACGATTGTATCGATCCGACAAAGCTGAAAAAAAGTCTTGAGTATCGGGAGCGTGATGGGCTCTTTTTTGCGGGCCAGATAAACGGCAGTTCCGGCTATGAGGAAGCGGCCGCGCAGGGTCTTATTGCCGGGGTCAATGCGGCGCGGAAAATTTCCGGCAAGATGTCGTGGACGCCGGATCGTTCCGAAGCATATATGGGGGTTCTGATAGATGATCTCGTGACGAAGGGCACGGAGGAGCCGTACCGGATAATGACTTCGCGGGCGGAATTTCGCCTTGTTCTCCGACAGGATAACGCGGATCTGCGTTTGACCGGCAAAGGTTTCGAGTTGGGGCTTGCGAGTCCGGAGCGGCACGAGCGGTATTTGAAAAACAAACGCGATACCGAACATGAGATAAAAAGGCTGCGCGAAACGTATATATCGCGGCAAGCGGCGATGGATCTGGTGAAACGCGTGGGCGAAAACGCGGGCGGCGATACCTCTCATAATGGAGAGAGCGGCTTTGCCGATAACAAGCCAGATGATTCTTCCGTGGGTGGGCGCATCAGCTACGCGGAGTTACTGAAGCGTCCCGAGATGACGTTGCGGTTACTTTCCGATGCGTTCGGGCCGTGGAACGACGTTTCGGCATACGCGAGGACGCAAGCCGAGATCCAGATAAAATATGAAGGATACATCGTCAAGCAGGAGCGTCAGATCGAGAAGTTCCGAAAGCTCGAACACAAACTTATCCCGGAAAACATCGACTATTTTGCGCTGAACGGCCTGCGGAATGAGGCAAAGGAGAAGCTCGACGCCCTTCGCCCGGCGTCCGTCGGCGAGGCGGGACGCATATCAGGCGTGTCACCGGCGGATATCGGCGTATTGCTCGTGCATCTGGAACGCATAAACAGAACAAAGTAGCGGACACGTGCGCGCGGGCGGCTGGAGATAAAAATAAGTGAGAAAACGCGTAAAATTACGGACTTGATTGCAATTAAACGATATTATAAATGTGGTAATGAAAATGAATAATGAAAGTGAAAAATTACAGAGTTTGTTAGAGGAAAGAAGCGTGAGCGGAAGCGCTGCGGCGGAAGCGGCTGAAAAAATGCTCGCGTTTGAAGACCTGGTTCTTGAACGCAACCGGGTCATAAATTTGACGGCGATAACCGAACGCGATGAATTTCTGACGAAGCACCTTATCGATTCGTGTTCTTGCTACGACTGGCCGGAGATTGACGCGGCTTCGCGCATTGTCGACGTGGGCACCGGCGCGGGATTTCCCGGCGTGCCGCTGGCGATCCTTTACCCCGCGAAAAAATTTACGCTCATCGATTCTCTGGGGAAGCGAACGCAATTTATAGAAGATGCGGTCGAAGCGCTGGGCATGACGAATATACAGGTTTTTCATATGCGCGCCGAGGACGCCGGCAGAGATAATACTTTGCGCGAGAAGTTTGATCTCTGTGTAACGCGCGCCGTTGCGTCCCTCTCCGTGCTCGAAGAATATTGCTTGCCGCTGCTGAAAGTTGGCGGTTATCTGTATGCGTATAAGACAAAACAGGCGGAAATCGAACTGCCGGAGGGCAAACTCGCGCGGCAGCTTACGGGCGGCGCCGGCGTTGCGGAATCAAGAGCCATCGACATTTTTGGGCTAAAACCCACAGAAAACGGTGCATTTATGGCGAAACAAAACGCTCCGAATGACAGTTATCGCGATGATGCGGCACTCTCTCGCAGAATTTTTGTTATCCGAAAAGAGCGCCCGACACCGCGAGATTATCCGCGAAAGGCCGGAATTCCAACAAAAATACCCTTATAATGCGTAATGCTATCGGGTTTGTTCCTCTGGTTTTGGGAAAATAACGCGCACAGAGCAAGGATTGTCATAGGTGAACCGTTCTGAGTGTGGCGGGAAGCAGTAAATAAGCACTCGTAATTTCTTGTTTTTCTTACGAGCGTTGTTATTAAATCTTTGAACTGCCGAAATTAATATCGCCCATACGATTTGAGTAGGGTTTGATCACTGTGGGTTTAATTCTCCGCGACTTGCCTCGTTTTTGGTTTGAGCGAGGCGAGTGGGGGAGATATGCTGTCGATTTGTTGTAAGGGAATCCTGATTTTCAAGGCGTAATTCTTCGCAGCTTGTCGTGTTTTGGTTTGAGCGAGGCGGGTGGAGGTGGCCCGCTGTAGGTTTGTTGTAAAAGAATCCTCATTTTTAGGGCTTAATTCTTTGTAGTTTGCCGTGGTTTGGTTCAATGAAACGAGTGAAGCGGATATCCCGCAGTTTTGTTGTAAGGGAGCTGTCATTCTTTTGGGGTTTGATTTTCTGCGGTTTGCCGCGTTTTTGGTTTGAGCGAGGCGGGTGGAGGTGGCCCGCTGTAGGTTTGTTGTAAAAGAATCCTCATTTTTAGGGCGTAATTCTTCGCGGCTTGCTGCGTTTTGGTTCAAGCAAGGCGGGCGGGGGCAATACCGTGCAGTCTTGCCGCGGGAAGGTGCACATTAAATTTTTGAATGGGAAATTATTATTACTCCAGCGATTAAACATTGGATACAAAGTGACGTTCAGCGTATCGGTATGCAAGACCCAAAATGCAGTGATACTGGTAATATCGCGAGGCTTTGCAATGCAACTGCCCAAAGTTTAGTTGGCAGCGCAATAAAACGCGTATGAATTGGAAGTTTTGCAACAAATTCATCATACAATCAATTACATATTATCGGAAAATATAATATAGTTTGACACTTCATATGGAACGTCATGAAAATGGTAAAAATATATGGTGGATTGCGGAAGGATAGATTTCAGCATGGCGTTAAAGCAACGACCGGAGAGGATATTCTTGATAAAATGTTACTTGACTATATTATTTCAATATGATAACATTAATATGCATTTCTTGCTTCACAAGAAGCTCCACAAGGGCAGTTTCTTTGAAAATGTTTCACGTGAAACAAGAGATACTATATCATCTTTGTTATATGAGCGTGAATAATATGTTTCACGTGAAACAAATGAACGAAAAAGTGTTATGATAATAGTGTTGTATAAGGAAGGTACAGAACAAGGAGGACTTCACTTTGGGCAAAGCTATAGCGATATTCAATCAAAAAGGCGGTGTCGGCAAAACTACTACGAACATCAACCTCGCGGCCTGTCTTGCGCTCAAGAGAAAAAAAATACTCATAATGGATATTGATCCGCAGGGTAATACAACGAGCGGTATGGGATTCAAGAAAAATGAGCTGGTGAATACCATGTATGATATTCTCATTGACGACAAGATAGACCCGAACGAGGCGATACTCGACACCTCAATAGAGAATCTGAAAATTTTACCGGCAAGCGTATCACTTGCGGGTGCGGAAATCGAACTCGTGCAGCTCGAATCCCGCGAACACCGGCTAAAAAAAGCCGTAGATCGAATCAAGGGCAATTATGATTATCTGTTTATCGACTGCCCGCCATCACTCGGGTTGCTTACTATTAATTCGCTCACAGCAGTTGATAGCGTATTAATACCGATACAATGTGAGTTTTATGCGCTCGAAGGCGTCAGCCAACTGATGAGTACGATAGATTTAGTAAAACAAAACCTCAATCCCGGCCTGGAAATACAGGGCGTTATACTCAGCATGTTTGATGGACGAACGAATTTATCGATACAAGTTGTCGAGGAAGTTAAGAAATATTTTAAAGAAAAAGTTTATACGACGGTAATACCGCGTAATGTAAGGCTTGCGGAAGCTCCGAGCTATGGAATGCCGATTATGGAATACGATCCAAAGTCGCGAGGGGCAGAGGCATACATGGAATTCGCCGAAGAATTCCTCGAAGCTGAAGATCAATAAGGAGCTATTAAATGGCACAGAAGAAGCCAGCGCTGGGACGCGGCCTTGACGCACTTTTCCGCGATAGCAGCATAGAAGTTTCCGTAAAGCCGACCGCAGAAGTGCCTGCGAAAGCAAAAACAAAGGCAAGCAACGCCGAAAATAAAGAAATTTCACCGGAAAACAGCATTCTTTATATTGAAGTCGATGAAATAAAGCCAAATAAATCGCAGCCACGACTCAGATTTGATGATGAGGCTATTCAAAATCTCGCGGAATCCATAGCGGCGCATGGTGTTTTGCAGCCAGTCATGCTGAAAAAAGTAAAGCAGGGGTACGAACTCGTAGCGGGTGAACGCCGCTGGCGCGCGGCGCGGAAAGCCGGGCTGAAAGAGATCCCGGCCATTGTGCGAAAACTGAGCGAGGAAGAAAATGCGCTCTTTGCGATAGTTGAGAATATGCAGAGAGAGGACTTAAATCCTCTCGAAGAAGCGAGAGCATACCGAAAGATCATCGATGATTTCGGCATGACGCAGGAAGTTGTCGCAAAAAATGTCGGGAAAAGCCGCCCATATATCGCAAATGTGTTGCGAATATTGAAATTACCCGATGAAATACAGGAAATGATCGAAAACGACGAGCTTACCGTCGGCCACGCCAACGCGCTCGGAATGATTGCCGATAGCGATACACAGATAGAAGTTGCGGCGCAAATAGTCAAATACGGGGCGTCGGTGCGCGAAGCGGAACGTCTTGCCGGCAGCGTTGGCGATAAATCGAGAAAATCTCAGAAAAAGAAGCATACCGCAAAGCCATCCGGGTTTGAAGAAGTGGAAGAAGAACTCACTTCGCTTCTCGGTACGCGCGTTACGATAGACGGAAATGAAGACGACGGGAACATCCGCGTCAAATATTATTCGCGGGATCAGCTTGAGGGACTTATCGACGATATACGACGATTGAAATAATAGGTTGCGGGTAGTAAATCGCATCCTCAATAATTATGCACTATTTACCCTGAGCCGAAAGAAAATATTAATATAAATTAGATATTATTCCAACACCAAAGAAGCCCAAAAGGAAATTCAAATGAAATTTACTCAAATAAGGCATGCGACGTGTATCATCGAAGTGGATAATGTGAAATTTTTGCTCGATCCCATTCTCTATAAAAAGAGTACGTTAACGCCGATAAAGGGCGGCATCGATAAAAATAACCCTCTTGTGGATATTTCAGTCGATAATGAAGTCCTAAAAAATATCGACGTGATATTGTTGACGCACCTTCATAGAGATCATTTTGACCCTGAAATACTCAATTTTTTTGGAAAGGATAAACCGGTTGTCTGTTGTGCGGATTATCATGGAAAATTAACGAAAGCGGGCTTTGAAAATCTCATTCCCGTAAAAGAGAAAGCCAAAATTGAAAATGTTGAAATAATACTGACTCACGGGAAGCATGGAACGGGTGCGGTTGGAATAAGTATGGGCAAATCTTACGGTTTTATTCTAAAAGCAAAAAATGAGGGCACCGTATACATAACCGGTGACACCATATGGTGCAAATGCGTGGAAAGGGCAATCGAAAATTATAAACCGAAATATGTTATAGGCTTTTCAGGCGCGGCAACAATTAAAAATACCCATATTACGCTGAACGAAAGCGATATCAAGAAAATAATGGAATCAAGTAAGACGGCAAAAATAATTATCAACCATATGGATGCGTGGAATCATTGTTTTCTTACGCGGGATACATTAAAAGAGATGATTCAAAGCGATAATCTATACATTCCAAATGACGGAGAAACAATAATAGCCTAAAACAGGATAAATTGCACATATCAGGAGATACGAGGAGGATGGCCGGCTGCATTTTTCGCGCCGCGCTTAGCGTAAACCGTCGATGCCGTCATTCGCGAGTTTATCAGCGCGGTTGTTCATTTCCGCACTATGAAGGAAGGTTTCATACGAGGTACCGGCGCCGTTGTTACTGGTAAACCGGTCGTAGGCTTTCCGAAGCGTCGCGTCGCCCGCGCTCAGATTCAAATGCCCTTTTATCAAGAAATAATGACAAATATGCTTGCCGGCCAAAGCAAGCAGACGTTCCCAGAGATCCCGGTTTTCAACAGGCGCCTTTGCGCTCGTGCGCCAGCCGTTCTGCTGCCATTTCGCGTACCATTTCCGCTTCATGCAGTTCACGACATAGGAACTGTCGCTGTAAATATTGACGATCAGGCCGTCCATCGTCAGCGCCTCAAGCGCGGAAATCAGCGCCGTCAGCTCCATGCGGTTGTTCGTCGTGTTCCGCTCGCCGCCGTGAAGCTCCTTCATATAGCCGCCGTATTCGAGTACAGCGCCCCACCCGCCGATATTTTTGTCATGTTGGTTGCCGGAACAGGCGCCGTCGGCGTAGATATGTACGGGCAGTTTGTTTTCATGTGTTGTCATCGTAAGTTTTTCTCCGGAACTATTTTAGCATTATCCGGCGGAATCGGGCAAGGGGCTTATCGGGTTTCGATGTCGCTATAGACAGTAAAAGCAGCGAGCGCAGCCCGAAAATCCCCTGTTTGGAGTATTTTTTCGGGCGCATGGGCACACGGGAATGGTTTTGTACGTAGTCGCAAAACAGTCTTCCGCGCGGGCATTTACAAAAACAGCTTCGTATTTTGAGTGCCCCACCGGGCTATTCGCTTGTATCTTTTTTGCCTGTGGCAAAAAAGATACCGCTGCTATCCCTTGCGCGTCGCTCGGCTGACGCCTTGCTCCCTATGCGAGAAAAAACCCGACACGCCTGTCCTCACCACGGCGTCCCCGTTTCTCATACCAGCGCCAAAAGGAGCGGGCTGGCAAAACCGAGCGTGAGCGTCCTCATTATGCCGTCCTCCGGCTCCTTTGTGCGGGCAAAGAACCCGACCCGCCCCTCCTCACCACGGCGTACCTATTTACCGTACTTGCGCCAAAAGGCGCGAGAAACAAAAGACAACGGGGGCATCCGTTCTCTGCCGCCACCCGCCACTCCCCCAACTATCAATAACCCCCACCTTTTCACACCCCCGCAAACTCACCTTATTCCGGAGAAACAACGCGGCATTTTCGCGTGCGCGCGGAATCACATTATTCCTGAAAGAACAGCATGTTACGCTCTGGCTGCATTACAATTATCTGCCAAACGGCGTTTTTGCACGCATCTCGCGAGATTTTATTCACATATAAATTTAAATTTTCCTATACTGTAAATTGAGTGAAGATTTATTTCGTAAGATATTTACATATTCATCACATTAATGCAAGCGCGATGCGATAGAATTATCATGTAAATTTGAATTGTAGTAGGAGAATTGGAAATGAATACATTAGTAAAAAAGAAAAATTTGACGCACTGCCTTGCGATGGCGGTGGTCGCGGCGCTTTTGACGGCAACATGGTTCGTCATGTTGTTCACGTACGAAGCGAACGCCGTAACGGACACGACGCTCAGCCCCACCGTTACGGCAAAAGTCAAGGGGGTCACGCCGGACAACTTGAACGTCCGAAGCGGCCCGAGCACGTCGTACAGCATTATCGGCAAGCTGAAGGAGGGGGCCTCGATCACCGTGACGGGTTACACCTCGAACAATTGGCTCGTGATGAAATCGAGCGGCATAACCAAGGGATACGTCTACGCGCCGTATGTCAACGTTCCGGTCACCGGCATAAAAGCCGCGGCATCGTCGGCGTCCGTCGTTGTGGGCAAGACCGTGACGGTGAAAATGGAGGTCGTTCCCGCGTGCGCCACCAATACGATGGTGACGTGGACGAGCAGCAATACGGCGGTGGCGACGGTGAGCACGAGCGGCGTTGTCACGGGGAAAAGCGCGGGGTCGGCGACGATCACGGCCAAAACCGCGGATGGAAGCAAGACCGCCACGACAAAAATCACGGTAAATCCGGTTGCGGTAACGGGCGTGAGCCTGAGCGCGGCGCAGGTGAATATCAACGTGGGCGCAACGCAGACGCTGACCGCGACGGTTTCCCCGTCGGACGCGGCGAATAAAGCTGTGACGTGGACGAGCAGCGATGCCGCGGTCGCGGCGGTGAGCACGAGCGGTGTGGTAACGGGAAAAGCGGCCGGAACCGCGACGATTACCGTAAAAACGACTGATGGCAGCAAGACTGCCACGTGCGCGGTAACGGTAAAAGCTGTCACCGTATCCGTTTCTTCCGTGTCCCTACCGGCAACCGCAGCGGTAAATGTAGGAAGCACGGTGACGCTGACGCCGACAGTTTCGCCACAGGACGCGACGAATAAAACCGTGACGTGGACGAGCAGCGATACGGCAATTGCGACGGTCAGTTCGAGCGGCGTGGTAACGGGAAAAATAGCCGGGAGCGCGACGATCACCGTGAAAACCGCAGATGGAAGCAAGACGGCCGCGACAAAAATCACGGTAAATCCGATTGCTGTGACGGGCGTCAGCCTTAATACGGCGCAACTGAGCATCAATGTCGGGGTGACCGCGACGCTGACCGCAACGGTTTCTCCGTCGAACGCGGGAAATAAGGCCGTGACATGGACGAGCAGCAACACCGCGATCGCGACGGTCGGCTCGAACGGCGTCATTACGGGAAAGGCCGCGGGAACCGCGACGATTACCGTAAAAACGACGGATGGCGGCAAAACCGCCACGTGCAAAGTCACCGTAAACTCCGTTTCGCCGACGACCATTGCCGTAACGGGCGTGAGCCTGAGCGTGGCGCAGCAGAATGTCAACGTGGGCGCGACGCAGGCGCTGACCGCGACGGTTTCTCCGTCGAATGCGACGAATAAAGCCGTAACGTGGACAAGCAGCGATACGGCAATTGCAACGGTCAGTTCAAGCGGGGTGGTAACGGGAAAAGCGGCGGGAACCGCGACGATTACCGCGACGACAAACGATGGCGGCAAGACTACTGCGTGTGCGGTAACCGTAAAAGCTGTCACCGTACCCGTCACCTCGGTGTCCGTATCGGCGACCGCGGCGGTAAATGTGGGAAGTACGGCAACGCTGACGCCGACAGTTTCGCCGTCGAATGCGACGAATAAAAGCGTAACGTGGACGAGCAGCAACACGGCAATTGCAACGGTGAGCGCAAGCGGTGTGGTAACGGGAAAGGCGGCGGGAACCGCGACGATTACCGTAAAGACGGCCGATGGCGGCAAGACCGCCGCGTGCAAAGTTACCGTTAAGGCGGTTTCGACCTTGGCAATAGCGGGCTCGATGACGATTCCGAATCCGCTGAAACCGGGCACGGGCGTTCTCGTCAAGGGAACCGTCAGCTCAAACTACAACGTCACGAACGTAACGGCCCAGATAAAGACCTCCGGCGGCACGGTGAAGTATACGTCGAGCGCAACGCCGAACGCCAAATCGTATGATACGGGCAAAATGGACGCGGCGATGAAGTTCAGCGCTTTGGCGGCGGGCAGTTACAGCTATGTGGTGACGGCGAAAGACGCGAGCGGCGCGTCAAAGACATTGCGCACCACGGCCTTTACCGTGCAAACAACTTCAACCTTGGCATTGACGGGCTCGATGACGATTCCAAATCCTCTGACAGCAGGCAAGGGCGTTCTCGTCAAGGGAACCGTCAGCTCAAACTATAACATCGCGAGCGTGACGGCGCAGATAAAGACTTCCGGCGGCACGGTGAAGTACACGTCGACGGCGAAACCTGCGGCCAAATCATATGATACGGGCAAAATGGACGCGGCGATGAAGTTCAGCGCGCTGGCGGCGGGCAGCTACGTCTATGTGGTCACGGCAAACGACGCAAGCGGCACGTCGAAGGCATTGCGCAATACGGCCTTTACCGTTAAAGCGGCGGCAAGCACGACGACGGCTAAAGCGGCAAGCAGCGGTAACTGGATGGCATGGCCATGCGCCACCGGAAAAGTGACCCATGATTATTACGAAAAAAGAGTCTATAATGGAAAAAATGATGTACATGGGGCGCTTGACATCAATTGCTCCACCGGAACATCAGTTAAAGCAGCGGCGGCAGGGACAGTCGTATACGCGAGTTATAAATCGGGAAAATATAACGGAGGAACATCATCAGAAGGAAAACATATAATTATTGACCATCACAATGGCTACTGGACCGCATATAAACATCTCAATACTTTTAGCGTTAAAGTTGGCGCTACGGTAAAGCAAGGACAGGAAATCGCAAAATCGGATAATACCGGGCA
>JAISEX010000015.1 GCA_031263875.1 Eubacteriales Family XIII. Incertae Sedis bacterium
GAGCTAACGTTCGCTGCGCTCACTCCTCCGCTCGCGTTGCTCGCTTCGCTGTCCTGTTTTACACTGCGGCTGAAGCCGCGTAAAACAGGCGAAGCTCCTGTACCTCTGCCGAAGCCGCGTAAAACAGGCGACGCGGAGCCCCGCAGAGCCCGGTGGGGCACTCAAAAATAAAAGACCGTTTTGCGAATGCCCGCGCATAGAATTGTCATGCGATGAGCAGCAAAATTACGTTCAGTGCCCCATGCGCCCAAAGAAATTCATCTGATATTCTAAACTCGTTAATCGCTACCTTCGCGTAGCGGCGCCGCTACCCGCGCGTAGCGTTACGCAGGCGAAATACGGCCAAAACAGCGCGTTTTTACGCCATTTTTGCGTTTATTTTAAATTGGCATGATGATTGCTCCTTATAAAAAAGTCAATTATTTTTATATTTCGAAAGGAGACGTATCAATTATGTCAACGCAAAAAGAGGGATTGAAGCGCGTATTGACGCTGAAGGACCTCACCATCTACGGGATCGCGTTTATGACGCCGATCGCCCCCGCGTACATCTACGGAAGCGCGTCGGAAATCACGGGCGGCACGCTCGCGTCCGCCTACCTTGTCGCGATGATCGCTATGCTGTTCACGGCGTCGAGTTACGGGAAGATGTCCGGAGAATTCCCGCTGGCGGGATCGACCTACGCCTACACTCAGCGCGGCATCAACAAATACCTCGGCTTTTTCGCGGGCTGGGGCATCTATCTCGATTATGTGCTCGTGCCGCTGGTCGTCTTTATCACGGGGGCCCTCTACGCGAACGCGGCGGTTCCGCAGGTGCCCTTCTTCGTCTGGGTGCTCATTATCGCGGGCATCACGACCACCGTCAACTGCATCGGCGTGAAAATCGCCGCGCGGACGAATATCTTTCTCGTCGCGATTATGTGCGCCATCGTCGTCGCTTTTATCGTCGTCTGCGCCTACGCGGTCCTGAAAGGCACGGGTTCGGGAACGCTGTTTTCCACAAAGCCGTTTTTCCGTCCCGGCGAAACGAATATGAACGCCATTGTCGCGGGCGGCGCTCTGGCCTGCTTCTCCTTCCTCGGCTTCGATTCCATTACGACCATGTCCGAGGAGGCGATCCGCCCGAAGAAGGATATCGGGCGCGCGGCCTTTATCGCCTGTCTGGCGGGCGGCCTTATCTTTATCGCGCAGGCATACGTGGCGCAGCTCGTCTGGCCAGACGCAACCAGCTTTGAAACGGCTGATACGGCCCTGTTCGAAGTGGCTAATTTGGCCGGAGGCGCCGTTTTAGCGGGCCTTTACACCTTCGCGGTCATTTTGTCCACGCTGACAGCCGGCATCGCGGGCCAGTCCAGCGCCGCGCGCGTTATGTTCGGCATGGGACGCGACGAAGCGCTGCCGAAAAAGTTCTTCACGTGGCTGCACCCGAGATTAAAAACGCCCATCCCGAACATTCTCATTATGGCGGTAATCGGCGTCGTCGGCTCCGTGACGCTCGACCTCACCCTCGTGGCCGAGATGATGAACTTCGGCGGCCTGTTCGGGTTTATGTGCGTCAATCTTTCCGTTATCGTGTGGTTCTTCTTTAAGAAAAAGGAGCGCCGCGTTTTTGCCTATCTGATCTTGCCCCTGCTCGGCCTGCTGATCTGCGCATATCTGTGGGTGCATCTGTCGAAAACCGCGTTTATCGTCGGATTCGCGTGGCTGTTCCTCGGCTTTATCGTGATGCTCATCACGACCAAGGGATTCAAAGTCGCGCCGAAAATCTATGAAGAAACCGAAAATGAGGAGGAACCCGCATGAAACCTGATCCAAAATATATCTCGTTCTATTATGAAACGATGACCGAATGGCCCGAATTGGTCGTCGATACGAAAAAGACCGCCTTGCTGATCGTCGATATGCAGAAGGAATTCGTGAGCCGCGAGATCGGCGAGTCGATCGGATTTAAGGAAGCCGGTGAATGGGAACGGTGGCTTCCGTTCCACGACCGTTTGGACGAGATCGTCGTTCCGAATACGGTGCGGCTGCTCGAACATTTCCGTCATAATAACATGGCCGTCACCTTCGGCCGGATCGCCTGTCTGCGGCCCGACGGCGAGGACCGCACGCCCGTACAGAAGACCGAAGGCTGGAACGGCATGCTGATCTACGTGAACACCGAGGAAGCCCAGATGATCGACGAACTGGCGCCGCGGCCGGACGAGATCGTCGTCAACAAGACGACGGACAGCGTGGTGGCGGGCACGAATTACGAGCTTCTGATGCGCAACCTCGGCATCGACACCGTGGTCGTCACCGGTATCGTGACCGACCAATGCGTGGCGGGAACGGTGCGCGGCCTCGCCGACGCGGGCTTCCGCGTGATCTGCGTGCACGATGCCTGCGCCGCCGCGACGATGGAGCTGCACGACGCGGAACTGAAAATCATGAATTTCCTGTACTGCAATGTGCTGAGCACCGACGAAACCATCGCCGTGCTGGAAGGCCGGCTGCGCTGATGGTACAGCGGTATAAGAAAGGGATTACGAACAAGGGGAGATGTCCGGATGGGCATCTCTCTTTTGTAAAAGCTGTGAGTGAGCGTATTTAACTTGGGCGCATTTTTATCCGGAATCATACTCGGAATTATAAAAACCGCCCGAACCTCACCCGCCCGCGCACGAAATCATCTCCGCAAACTCCCGGTTAACCGCCCGCACGTACTTCATCGTCGCTGGATCGCCGTGACCGGGATAGATGGTGACGTCGTTCGCCCACGTATCAACGATGCTGACGAGGCTATGGTGCATGTCGGCCTCGCTGCCGCCGTCAAGGTCGGTGCGTCCGAGATCGACGTTGAAAATCGTGTCGCCCGTAAAAGCAACCTTGCTCTCCGGCAGCACAAAGCAGACGCCGCCCGGCGTATGGCCTGGCGTGTGCGCGACGCGGACGGGCTCGCCGCCGAGATACAGCGTTTCGCCGCCCTCGAGGACGATATCCACCCTGCCCTTGTAATACGGCAGATCGCCGCGGTGCATATAGACGGGCGCGTCAAACTCGCGCGCAACGGCATCCGCCCTGCCGGAATGGTCATAGTGGTGATGCGTCAAAAGCACGCCCCGGACGGTCAGTTTCAGCCGCCGGCACGCCGCACTATACTGTTTCAGCAGAAAACCCGGATCGATAATAAAGGCTTCGCTCTTTTCCCCGTGGTGCGGGATCCAGCAGTTCGCCTCCAGATTCCCGCCGATGATCCTCTCTATCCGTATCATAAATCCTCGTTTTTGTCCTTATGCCGGAGGTCGCTGCCATAATCCGAGAAAAACGTCTTTGAGTATTTCTCGATTTTCCAATCCGGGATGCCGCAATCGGGGCACGCGCGCACCACCCACTTGTTCCGCAGCCACCGCGCGGCGCGCGACGTCCGCGAATCATAGACGCGAAACGTCTTGCCGCAATGCGTCGTCACGGTAATATACTTGCCGTCCACGCGCAGCTCACGGATGCCGTGCAGCGTCCCATTCCGCGACGGCCACAATTTGATCTGGTCGAGCAGCAGAAACAGGTTGATATTTTTCCGGTAATAGCGCTTTCGTTCTTCCATCGTTGTTTCCCCGCCACCTCGTGACACACTGCAATTCCAATACGGGCGCATGCGGCACTCAACATCATTTTGTCAGCAACCCGCGGAATAATCCTGCGCGCTAGCATTCACAAAAACGACCTTTTATTTTTGAGCGCCGCACCGGGCTATCCGGGGCGTCGGCCTCGCTGCGCGTGGCTGCTGCCGCACCCCTCCGATCCCGTGCGCGTCGCCGTCGCTGCGCTCCGGCTCCCCTCTCCTCGCCCACACTACAGACATACGCTCAGCCGATAACGGCGCTCGGTGCCACAACACCCGCGGACATCCTGTCATCGTCGTCATTACAGACACACGCTCAGCTTATAACGGCGCGGCGCGCACACCAAGGCATATTTAAGCGGCGAAGCTGCGCGAAGCCGTCCCCGAACAAATGAGCGGCATTATAGCATCATTCATGTTTACTGCTTTTGTTTTTCATGCTTCTCTTACGTTATAAAACAATAATTTCATGGCGAGGAGCCCGGGAGTTTCACCCGGCTACAGGAGTTTAGAGCCCCTGTGATCCATCCGATCCGCCCCCCGTATCGCAACATCTCTCATATTAATGAGAAATGAGAGGTGAGAAATGAGGCATATTTACATATTTCACCATTCGGTCTTTTTAATCTTATTCAAATCTTTCCTTTTTCATTTCCGGCAACGCGGCTATACTTCCACACTTCGCCATTTCGCCGCTCCTATTATAGCACCGTTTGCAGCATCACGAGCGTTCCCGTGTGCAGCGTGTCGTGAAACAGCTTTATATCGGGCCGCTCCGCAATGTCAAACGCAAGCGAGAGCGGAACGCCCGGCGTCGAGATCAGCGCGCCCTCGCGCACCATATCCGAAGTCAGCCAGCCGCCTTCGTTCGTCGCGTCGAGCAGATAGGAAAATCCCGCTATATCCTGCGGGCCGGTTATCACGCGGTCGGCATCGGTTTTCAGCCGCCGCGCCGCAAGCATATCCTTATCGTACAGCGCCAAAGCCGCGCCCGCCTGTCGCAGCGCCTGCGCCGCGATCCTCCCGACGCGCCCGCAGCCCGTCAGCAGCACGCTCCTGTTCCGCAAAGAAGCCGGGCCGCCCGCCATTTCCTCCAACGCCGTTACGTAACCGTACGCCGTCGCCGCATCGTTCTCACAGCACATGCCGGTCGCGAAATTCAGCGCGATATAGCGGTTATCGTCCGCAAGAAACGCGATATCCGCGCCGTATTCCCACGCGCGGTACAGCCCGTCGACATCGGCCGCCCCCGCGGGAACCACCTCGACGCCCGCGTACCGGAGCAGCGACTCGATGGACTCCGTAAACCCGCCAATTTCGCCCTGCCCCGCCGTTACAGGAACGACGCAGCACGTGACCTGCGCCTTCGAGCCGAGGATCCCCGCGCCGCCGAGCGACGCGTTATAGGCCGCCGTGCATTTGAGGTTGACGGCCGCCGTAAACGCGAGAGAAAGCGGATCCATACCCGTCGATAGCTTCACGCGGTCCGCGTACTCGCGCGTTTCCGCGTCTGTTTTCAGGAGCATTTCAGTCGTCAATCTGGTCATATTATCCGCCTTAAACGCGCAAGCTCATTCCGCCGAGATAATTGACGCTTTTGCTGTAACGCTTGATATTCTCCCCGCCGCATTTCGCGAGGGTGACGCGCTCGATGCCGAAGCCGATGCCGACCCACGTTTCAAACACGCCCCAATTCGGGTCGAGGCTGTGCGGCCCATACGAAGCGGAAGCCAGCTCAAGGCCGTCCTTGCTCACGATATCGATCGTTTCGCCGTAGACCACCGACGCCTCGGTTTCCAGTGTGTAATCGTCTATGCCGACGGCCGCCATCGCGCCCGCGGCGAGCCCTTCCAGCTTCGCCCGCTGCCCGCCGTCCTCCACGCCCGCGAATTCGACCATATTCAGCATCGTGAATTCCGTCAGATGCTTCGAACCCTCGGTTTCGCGGCGAAAACAGGAGCCCGCCTCAAAGATGCGCACCGGCCGGCCCAGAATGCGGTGCAATTCGCGCATCAGCACATAGAGCCCCGGCGCGAGCATCGGCCGCAGGCATTTGTTTTTATCGACGCGGAAAACCTGGTCGCGCAGCGGCTCGTCCTCCGTGATCGTCATCTTGTCGAGCATCGTAAACGGAATAATAATCGGCGTTTCAACGCGCGTATACCCTTCGCCGCGCAGCCAGTCCGCCAGCGCCGCGATCGTATTGAGCGACGGCGTCACCCGGTCATCTTCCGCCAACCGGCTCAGCCCGTCCCTATTTTCCCGAACGGCCGCGAGTTCAAGCGCGCGGTATTTCTCGTTACGCGCGCCAGCATCGTCCGCTTCGAGAGCGCCGAGCGCCGCCGCCACCGTTTCCGCCGGGACGCCGAGATCCGTCAGCCGCTCCCGCTGTGTTGTTGTAAAGTCTATTGTTGCCATCTCAGTTAATCATACCTCTGCGCGCGCTTAATTTCAAGAGGGTTTTGTGCAAAATGCGGGTTTCCATGTCACAAAGCCAAAATCTTTCGGATCGGGAAACCGACAGGGGCGCATGGGGCACTCGGCGTCATGTTATAGTCTGTCATTGCGGACAGCGAGCGAAGCAAGCGTGATCCGCAATCCCCTTGATAGAAGTATTTTTTAGCGCATTTTTGCCGCTGCGCGTCAAAAACCGGGCTATCCGGGGCTCCGCTTCGCCTGTTTTACGCGGCTTTAGCCGCAAGGTAAAACAGGACAGCGAAGCGAGCAACGCGAGCGGAGGAGTGAGCGCAGCGAACGTTGCTCCGGCCACGCTGCGCGTGGCTGCTACCGCACCCCTTCTATCCCTTGCGCGGGACATATGCGGACTTCCGTGCCGCCTTCGCACAGTCTGCCATTACAGTTCCAAGTCGCAATTCCTGCGCGAGAAAAGCACCCGACACGCCCATCCTCCCTCCGGCGCCCCCGTTTCGCACACAAACAAAAAACCGCGCGGACGAAAACACGGGCGCAAGCCCCCGCCTCCCTGCCGTCATCCTTCATTCCATGTTTCGCTCGAAATCCAAAAGCACAGGAGCCGCACATCTCTGGACAGCCCCCGTTTTCTTAATGCGTAATGTGCGCTAGCCTATCCAAACCCCATTTCCTTTAAACGAATAAACTTTCCCGCCAACGTTCTGTTTCCCCGTCAGCATTTTGCCATTCCCGGAAAGATAGTACCAACTGCCATCGGTATCATGGAGCCATTTGCCGGCAATCATTTTGCCATTCGCGGCCAGATAGTACCACGCTTTGCCGCTCTGGTCATAGACCCAACCGGTCTGCATAGTTCCGTTTTCGGAAAAGTAGAACCAGGCTTTGTAGCTCGTGTCG